>NZ_MEIH01000384.1:0-51449 GCF_001723155.1 Haladaptatus sp. W1 | reverse complement strand
GACCTACTCCCGCGAGGAGTCGAATTACACGGACGCACAGAAGATGGACGAGTACACGAGTCTCGTCCGGATGCGCGGGGAAGCGTTCCGCTATCTCGCCGACAAACACGACCCCGACTTCGGGTTCGTGCAGTTCCAGAAGCCCGATACCGTCTTCCACGAGTTCGACGGCGACTGGGACAAGGTGACGACGGTCTACGAGGAGACGGACAGGCAAGTCGGCAAGCTCCTCGAAGAGTGTGACCCGAACACCGTCTTCATCGCAAGCGACCACGGGATGGGTCCGTACGAGAAGTACGAGTTCCGCGTCAACGAGTTCCTCCGCGACGAGGGCTACGTGAAAGCCCGGAAGGGCGGCCGCGGGATGCCGTCGTGGAACCCGATTCAGGACGAGCTTCGGGAGGGAAAGGACACGAAGACGTGGGAGCCGAACACCATCGAACGCATGGCCGCGAAGATGGCCCAGTTCGGTTTCACCGCTCATCGGATTCGAACCGGGTTGGAGAAGGTGGGACTCGCCGAAATCGTAAAGCAGTACGCGCCGAAGAACGTCGCGCGGACGGCGAACGAGCAGGTCGATTTCCCGAAATCCGCCGCGTACATGCGCGCTCGAACCGAACTGGGCGTTCGAATCAACTTGCAGGGACGCGAACCGAACGGTATCGTCCCGCCGGAGCAGTACGACGAGGTTCGTGACGACCTGATAGAGAAACTCAGTGCGGTCGAAACCCCCGATGGCGAACCCGTCTTCGGCGAAGTCGCGCCGCGTGAGACGTACTTCCACGGGAAGAACGCGGACAACGCGCCGGACATCGTGACCATCCCGAACGAGATGGGGCAGTTCCTCTCGGCGCAACTCCTCGGCGACTACTTCGCGCCGCCGACCGAACCGTGGAACCACAAAATCGAAGGCGTCGTCGCCGCGAAAGGGGAGGGAATCGACGCGGATGCGATGCCGACCAAAGCCCACCTCTTCGACATCGCGCCCACTGTCATGTCCGCGCTCGGAATCCCGTACAGCGACCGGATGGACGGCAGCGTCATTCCAATCGTCGAGGACGCCGGAGCGCAGTCGTATCCCGCCTACGACGAGGACGACTCGGTTTCGATGGACGACGCGGACGTCGAAGAGCGGTTGGCCGACCTCGGCTACATGCAGTAGGCCGACTTCGACTCCTCACCTCGACAGTTTTGCTCCGCGACCCTCTCCGTTGTCTCGACGGTTCTCCGACCTGTCGTTCACTTTCTTCACCGGTCGTTCCACGTTCTTCACTCCCCCGTTTCGGCTCTCCTCGGATTTCATATCTATCTTATACAATCCATAAACGTATGTGTCGGCTGTCGGTGGCTATCACGTGAGATGCCGCCGGTGGTGATATCAACAATTTTGTACACTCCACACCACATTTGTACTGTAGAGCAATTTTATATACGTTGGGATGCAACCTTCCGTCCATGTCACAAGAGACCGCAACCGAGTTCGGGACGTTCGGCGGCCGCCACGTTCCCGAACCGCTCGAAGAACCGCTCGAACGGTTGGCACAAACATACGACGAGATTTCCGAGACGGAGGCGTTTCAGCGCGAGTTCCAGCAGTACCTCGAAAAGTTCGCCGGGCGACCGACGCCGCTCTATCACGCGGAACGACTCTCCGAGGCGTACGGCGCACAGATTTACCTGAAACGCGAGGACCTGCTCCACGGCGGAGCACACAAGATCAACAACTGCCTCGGGCAGGCGTTGCTGGCGAAGCAGGCGGGGAAGGACCGACTCATCGCCGAAACCGGCGCGGGTCAACACGGTACCGCAACCGCGATGGTCGGCGCGCTGCTCGACATCCCGACCGAGATTTACATGGGGAAAAAGGACGTGGAGCGCCAGAAGATGAACGTTTTCCGAATGCGCCTGATGGGCGCGGAGGTGAACGAGGTCACGCGCGGCGACTCCGGACTGGCGGATGCCGTCGATGCCGCGCTGGAGGATTTCGCCCGCAACGTGGACGACACTCACTACCTCGTCGGGAGCGTCGTCGGTCCCGACCCGTTCCCGCGGATGGTCCGCGATTTCCAGTCGGTCATCGGCGTGGAAGCGCGACGCCAGATTCAGGAGGAAACCGGAGGCCTACCGGACGCCGCGGTCGCGTGCGTCGGCGGCGGGTCGAACGCCATCGGTCTCTTCCACGCGTTCCGCGACGACCCCGTGGAACTGTACGGCGCGGAGGGCGGCGGCGAGGGGTCGGATTCGACCCGCCACGCGGCACCCCTCGCAAACGGGAAGACGGACATCCTCCACGGAATGCGAACCCGAATCCTGAACGACGACGTTGAGGTCCACTCAGTCTCGGCGGGACTCGACTACCCCGGCGTCGGCCCGGAACACGCCCAGTTCCGCGAAACCGGCCGCTGTGAGTACACCGGGGTCACCGACGACGAGGCCCTCGCCGCGTTCCGCGAACTGAGCGAGTTGGAGGGCATCATCCCCGCGCTCGAATCCAGCCACGCCGTCGCGCTGGCGAAGCAACTCGCCGAGGAGCGGGACGAAGACGACGTTATTCTGGTCAACCTGAGCGGTCGGGGCGACAAGGACATGGAACAGGCCGCCGAGCTGTTCGACCTCGGCAACTGAGAAAAACTAGTTTTTCGAACCGCGATTACGAGGCCCCTTACGCGGCCGCCGCCGTCGGTGTCGGCGATGCGGTGCGCTCGCTCGTCTCGCCGGTGTCGTCCGTCTCGTCGGTCCCCTTCTCGTGTCCGCCGTTTGCCGCGAGCGTCACGGTCACGTCGGCGTTCACCCGCGAGTGGTCGAAGTACACTTGGTCGTACTTCGAGGAGTTGTAACTTCCGTACAGGTCGAGGTTCGCCGTCCGCTCGCATCCGAGGAGCGCCGCGAGTTCGGCATCGTCGAAGCGAACCGCGAGGCGTCCCTCCTCGGCGTCGTACGTGACCTTCTCCGCTTCGACGGTGCGGTTACCGGGTGTCGAGACGACGAACGTGCCCGCGACGGTTCCGTCGTAGTCCGCGGGCGCGTCGAAGTGCATGACGACCTTGCCGCGTTCGTCGAGGCTGACCGAGGCGTCGTCGAGGGTGTTGTCAACCCGTTGAATCCGGCCGTCCGTCGTCGGCGCGATTCGTTTCTTCTCCTTCAGATAGTCGACCACGGTGGTCGAAAGGAGTTCGTCCGTCCGGTTTACGACCGGTTCGTCGGCGAGCGGATAGCCGCTTCCGCCGCCCGCCATGAAGTCGTTGACGGCGACTTCGTAGGTCGCGTTCGGGTCGAGTCGCTCGCCGTTCACGTACACGTCTCGGATTCGGTCACGACCCTCGTGGCCGACCCACTCGAACCGGACGCCGCTGACCTGCATGGCCATCTCCGCGCCGTACTGCTGTCCGGCCTCGCTCTCCAACGGCGTCACTTGGCTGGCGAGCGTCTCCTCTAGTTCGCGGCCGGTCAGTTCGACCGTCACGACCTCGTTCCCGAACGGCAGCGTGTTGAACACGTCGCCGCCCGTGATGTTTCCGGGACCGTAGACGCTGTTCGAACGGATGCCGCCCGCGTTGGTGATGGCCACGTCGGCACCCGTCTTCGCGCGCATCGCGTCGGTCACGAGGTCGCCGTAGTTGCTTTCGCGGTGGTAGTTGGTGGCGAACCGAGCGTCGAGGGGCGTCTCGGTGTACGCGATAGTCGAGTCGAGGTCCACCTCCGAGCGGTAGTCGTCGATGATGTCCGAGGCGGTTTCGTTCTTCGGCGTCGCGTCGGTGACGTTGAGGAGGTGCCCGTTCGCGGCGACGACCTCGCCGTTCTCGACGGTGAGGTTGATTTCGCTCAGGTACTCGGCCCGCGCCTGCGTCTCGCTGATGATGGTTCCGTTCACGACGCGCGGACGGTAGACCACTTCGTCGTGTCCCGTCAGCACGACGTCGGTGTCTGTTCGGTTCGCGACCGTCTCGGCTTCGTTCGTCCCCTCGTGAAGCAGGACGACCGTTACGTCCACGTCCTCCCTCTCGCGGAGAACTCGTTCGTACTTCCGAATCGACGGCACGACCGGCTTCGCGGTGATGTTCCGAGCCGAGAGGTTCTCGGAGACCGAGCCATCGACACCGGGGTAGACGGCACCGACGATGCCGACTTTGACGCCGCCGCGCTCGACCACTTCGTAGCGTTTCGTTCCCTCGACCGTCTTCCCGGTCGTCTCGTTGACGAGGTTCGAGACGACCCACGGGAACTCGGAGGCGCGGGACGCGTTCGTGAACGCATCGACGCCGTAATCGAGGTCGTGGTTACCGATGGTATCCGCGTCCGGCCCGATGAGGTTCAACACGTCGACCGGCGCGCGCCACTTCGAGACGGGCGAGAGTGCGTGCGGCGACAACTCGTCACCGCCGCCCATCACGAACGTCGGGTTGTCGTGGGCGGCCCGCCGCTCGTCGATTCGGTGGACGAGCCGCGGCAGGTTGCCGTCCTTCGCCGCGGCGGTCTGAATGTCGTTGTAGGAGAGGATGGTCACGTTCGTCGAACTGTTCGCGGTCACGTCGGCTGACCCTGTGTCGGACTGGTGCCCGCCAGCGCCCACACCGAGCGCGGGGATCGCCCCCGCACTGACGATGCAGACGAGCAGGACGAGTGCTGTCGCGCGTCGCATTCATCGTATTCGAACGACCCTTCCAAATTAATTGTATCTATGTGGCATTAATAGAATAATTGTCTCTATAGATTCAAATATGTGTGGTGGGCGCACATGTGCTGAATTTTACTCTTCTCGCCCGGACTATCGAAACACGACGCCGTCCGTCTCACCACTCGGTCAGCGCCTCGGACCCGTACGAGTACGACAGGACGCCGAAGAACGTCAGCACGCCCGAAATCGACGCGATTCCGCCGACGTAGAACACCCACTGGATGCCCGGCCCCGTCATCAAGACTCCGGCGAGAATCGGCGCGAGGATGCTCCCCGGTCGCCAGACTAACTCCCGGACGCCAAAACTGCTAGCCACGCCTGCGCCATCGATGCCTTCGTCGGCGAACAGCGCCATGCTGGCCGGTTCACGGAAACTGTCGGCGACCCCGAGCAGGGCGTTGAGTCCGACCAGTGGAAGGAAGGCCGGTGAGAGTGCGCCGAGGACGGGAAACGCGGCGGGAAGCGACAGCGCCTGTCCGATTACGGGTGCGGAGGGGACGACCAACGCCACGAGTCCGTAGATGCCGCCGCCGACGAAGACGAACAGCGCCCGTCCGTAGTCGTCCGACAGTCGTCCGGTGAAGGGCTGACAGAGCATGTTCGTGAACTTCTCCGCGATGAGGACGACGCCGACCGCGATGGGCGCGTACGCGAGTCCACCTTTCGCGGCTTCGACGCCCGCGTAGACCACGATCCACGTTCGGACCATCGTCACCGCCACCGCGTACTGGGCGCGGAAACTCGTGAGCGTCAGCAGTTTGCGATTGAGCGCCATGTCGGCGAAGGGGAAGCCCTCGATTCGCGTGTCGTCGCGCTCGACGAAGAGGAGAACCCCGAGCAACGCCGGAATCAGGAGTGCGACGATGACGCCGAACACGACGTCGAAGCCGTATCGTTCGTACAGCGCGGTGGCGGAAATCGTCCCGAGGATGGACGCCGCGAAGCGGGCCGCGTTCGCCTTGCCGATGTGGTTCGCCCGCGTGTCGGCCGTCGAGAGTTCACCGACGAGCGCGAGCGTGATGAGACCGGTTCCGGTGATGGCCACGCCCTGTAACGCCCGCGCCGCGATGAACCCCCAACTGCTCTCGACCAGCGGAAAACCGGCGTAGGCGACGATGGACACGACGAGACTGAAGAGGAGGACGGTCCGTTTGTCGTAGCGGTCGCCGCTCCACGCCAGCGGGATGACGGCCACCGACTGCGCGGCGGTCAACCCGGAGACGAACAGGCCGACGACGATTCCCGACTGCGGGTCAAGAACGTTGAGATACGTCGGCAGCAGCGCTGCCAGCGTGATAAAACCGAAGCCGCTGGCGAACCGCGTGAGATAGAGCGCGTAGAACTGGGCGCGATTTTCTTGCACGATACAACCTGTGAACTTCCCCGCAAAGTCCTTTCGTTTCGAAACCTATCCGCCGCTCCCGCCAGCGGCGACGATAGTTTGGGCCAGTACGAGCCGTTTTCGGGACAGTGCGAATAGTTACTCGTCTCGACAGTCCGGACACCGCTCGTCTTCGACGTAGATTTCGAGCAATTTTTCGCCACATTCGACACATCGCTTCAGTACGTCCTTCTCTACCACGTTCGCTCACAACGCAATCGAAACCCGATAGAAATAGCCGTATCGGTTTGCCTAGTGTTTGCGATTCACCATTCTCGCATCGCTCTCTGCCCCGTTTAGTCCAGATTCTCGCCCTGATAGTCGCCGTCGTAGGTGCCGTCGTGGTCCGCCTCGGCGAGGACGAGTTGTGCGATACGTGCGCCGCGTTCGAGTTCGATGTCGTGGTGGACCTGCAACAACCCTTCACCTTTGCCCTCGTAGCCCGCGTCCCAGACCGCAGTGTTGAGCATACAGGAGTTCCGCATGAGCGACGAGCGGGGGTAGACGAAGCCGACGTGTCCGTCCGGGATTTCGATTGTCTCCGCATACTGGACGATGTATCCTCCTTGCGGCAGGTAGTAGTTCTCCGGGGATTTCTCGGTTATCTGCTCGGATTCGACCTGCTGTCGGTCGCCGATCTCCTTGCCGTTGCGCCCGATTCGGCCCGAGTCCCGCTGTTCGTACACCGTTTCCAGCGTCAAATCGACGCCGTTCGGCTGTACCTGTTGCCGTCTGACCTCCGAGACGTGCTCCGCGACGAACGTTCCGCTCTCGAACATAGACGGACGGCGTGTCCGAGATAGTAAAGCCGTTACCGTTCCCGACTGGTGTGCGTGACTCTCACACTCGCTCTCTCACCCGTTGACTCGTTCGCCTGCGCGTTTCTTCGCCTACTCGCGCCGTTCGAACGACCCGACGGTCGCGCCGTCCGCCGCATCGAGTTCGCTCGCTCGAACTGCAAAACGGGTCCGAAGCGGACGACGTCGTTCCGTCCCTCTCGTGGAGTCGTGCCGACGACGGAACGCCGACCGTGACCGAAGTCGAAATCGCCGCCGTTCGGTTTGACTACTCCTCGCAAAACATTGTGACTTTCTCGCCCCGATTTTCGCAATGATTGCCGGACGAGGGCCGAATTTACCACGAACGATGAAAACGTAAACACGCGGGATTTATACCTTCGGAGGGTCGATATTCGTCCGATATGGGACAAACACTGACGGAAAAGATTCTCGACGACCACCTCGTCGAGGGCGAACTCGAAACCGGTGAGGAAATCGGAATCGAGATCGACCAGGTTCTCACACAGGACACGACTGGGACCCTCGTGTGGCTCCAGTTCGAGGCGCTCGACATGGACGAGGTCCAGACCGAGATCGCCGCGCAGTACTGTGACCACCAGACCTACCAGTTCGACTTCAAGAACACGGACGACCACCGTTTCCTCCGCTCGGCGGCGGGCACGTTCGGTGCACACTACTCCCGTCCCGGCAACGGTATCTGTCACAACGTCCACAAGGAGAACTTCGCGGCACCCGGCAAGACGATGCTCGGGTCCGACTCCCACACCCCGACCCCCGGCGGTCTGGGTGAACTCGCAATCGGTTCCGGCGGTCTCGACGTCGCAGTCGCCATGGGTGGCGGCTCGTACTACATCGAGATGCCCGAAATCGTCAACGTCCGTCTCGAAGGCGAACTCCCCGAGTGGGCGACCGCGAAGGACGTCATCCTTGAGATGCTCCGTCGCTTCTCCGTGAAGGGCGGCGTCGGCAAAATCTTCGAGTACACCGGTCCCGGTGTCGAGACGCTCTCGGTCCCCGAGCGAACGACCATCACGAACATGGGAACGGAACTCGGCGCAACGACGTCCATCTTCCCGACGGACGAGAACACCGAGGAGTGGCTCTCGCGCCTCGGCCGCGAGGACGAGTACGTCGACCTCCAGCCCGACGACGACGCGGAGTACGACGACGAAATCGTCATCGACCTCTCCGACCTCGAACCGCTCATCGCACAGCCGTCCATGCCCGACAAGGTCGTTCCGGTCCGCGAAGTCGCCGGACAGTCGGTCGACCAGGTCATGATCGGTTCCTGTACGAACGGTGGCTACGAGGACATCCTCCCCGCCGCGAAGATGCTCGAAGGCCGCACGGTCAACCGGAAGACGGACCTCATCGTCGCTCCGGCGTCCAAGCAGGCCTCCGAGATGCTCGCCCGTGAGGGTTGGGTCGCGGAACTGATGGCGGCAGGCGTCAACTTCTCCGAGGCGACCTGTGGTGCGTGTATCGGTATCGGTCACGTTCCGGCATCCGATTCCGTCTCGCTCCGTACCTTCAACCGCAACTTCGAGGGTCGCTCCGGTATCGAGGACGACGCGGTGTACCTCTGCTCGCCCGAAGTCGCCACGGCGGCGGCCATCAAAGGCGAAATCATCGACCCGCGCGACCTCGCCGACGAACTCGGCGACCTCGAAGCGCCCGAGTTCGAGATGGGCGACGACTACGGCACCACCGCCGACGACCCCGACCTCATCTCCCCCGACGAAGCGGTCGACGACGAACTCATCAAAGGCCCGAACATCGGTGACGTCCCGCTGAAGGACGAACTCGAATCCGACCTCGAAGGCCCGGCCCTGCTCAAGATGCAGGACAACATCACGACCGACCACATCATCCCCGCCACGCAGGACATCCTGATGTACCGGTCGAACATCCCGAAACTCTCCGAGTTCACGCTCTCGCGCGTCGACGACTCGTTCGCACAGCGCGCACTCGACGCCGACGGCGGCTTCCTCGTCGCCGGCGAGAACTACGGTCAGGGTAGCTCGCGCGAACACGCGGCCCTGTGCCCGATGTACCTCGGTGTGGAAGGCGTCCTCGCACAGAGCTTCGCCCGCATCCACAAGGCCAACCTGTTCAACTTCGGTCTGCTCCCCCTCGAAATCAGTGAGGAGGACTACGAGAAATTCGAACAGGGCGACGACATCGAAATCGTCGACGACGTTGCGGAAGCGGTCCGCTCCGGTCAGGAAGAGTTCACGGTCCGCGTGAACGACGACTGGGAACTCACCGCGACCCTCGACGCCTCCGAACGCGAGCGCCAGATTCTCGCCGACGGTGGCAAGTTGTCCCACACGAAGAAGCAGGCAGAGGGCGGCGACACCGCGGCCTCCGCGGACGACTAACGACCTTTCAGCACCCACCTTTTACGACGGTCACAAGCAAGAGCGATGGCTGTCGCCATCGCTCTTGCTGGCTTCTTCACGGCTTCGCCGTGGAGGAACGAGGGAGCGGAGCTCCCTCGCATTCCCTGTAAAAGCTGGACCAAAAGCACTCCTCGCTCCCTTCGGTCGCTCGTCGGCCCGAAAAATTTCCGATTTTCCGGTATGTTACTGGCGTTCTGTGGCTGTGGCACCGGCCTATCGCTCCCTCCGGTCGCTGGATTCAAGTAAGCGACCGGAGGGAGCGATAGGCCGAGGCCTCCTCCTGTCGCACGAGATTTTCTTCCGCGAACGGCGAAGCCGTGAAGAAGACTGCCAGCGGTCGGGGCGACTCGCCCCGATCGCTGGCTCCCGACCGCAGAAAAAGGTGGTGGTCAAGGCTTTAGTCCTCCGCGTCGAATGGTCGCTCGTGACTACCACCGCGACCGAGAACGGGTCGATTTCGATTCGTTCCGCGGAGGATACCGATTTGCTCGCCATCTTCCGCATCGAGAAGGCCTCGTTTAGCCAGCCGTGGCCGTTCGCGGCGTTCGAACGGTATATCGACGAACCCACGTTTCTCGTCGCCACGGACGGAGCGAAGATAGTCGGCTACATCGTCGCCGACATGATTCCGAATCACGGTCGGGCGCTCGGGCACGTCAAGGACATCGCGGTTCACCCCTCGCGTCGCGGTGAGGGAATCGGGCGGGAGCTTCTGAAACAGGCGCTTTCGGGCCTTCGAGCGCGGGGGACGCACAGCGTCAAACTGGAGGTCCGGGCGAGCAACGAGCCCGCGATTTCGCTGTATCGTGACTTTGGTTTCCGCTACTTGCGGACGATACCGCGGTACTACGGGGACGGCGAGGACGCGCTCGTGATGATCGTCGAACTCGACTGACCGTCGCCGACTGAACCGTTTTTCAGTGCGGACGCCATACCCTCGTGCATGGGATATGCGTGTCCGGTGTGCGAAACGCCACAGTCCGATGGGGAACATCTCGCCAACCATCTCGCCTTCGCGGCCATTCTCGGCGACGCGGACCACGAGTCGTGGCTGGACGAACACGCGCCCGGATGGAACGAGGAGGGACCCGACGAACTCGCGCCGCGAATCACGGAGTACGCGGAGGAGGAGGAGTACCCGCAGGTGTTCGAGGACACGGTTCACGACCACGGCGGACTGGAGGACGAACTCCAACAGGCCGGTGGCTACGGTCGGGACGCGACCATGGGCGCTGACGCCCAGCGGGTTATGGCCGAGGCGCGGCAGATGACCGAACAGATGCTCGGCGAGGGCAACGACGCGGAGGCGGACCGGAACGACGCCAAGGCGGACGACGAATCGAAGGACGAAAACGAATAGTTTCTTCCCCGAAAAGTACCCGCCATGGAGACGCACGGAATCTTCGCCCCGGAGACGGAGGGGGCTGCGCACGAACAGTACGAAGACGTCGGGCCGGTCGCACAGACCGTCGTCAAGGAGACGGCCAAAGCGATGGACTTCGACCGCGAGGAGTACGGCAAACGCGTGACCGGCGACGTGATTGCGACGGCGCGGGACGCCCTGTTCGCCTCGCTGCTCGAAATCAAAACCGGCACACGCGACGAGTTCGAGGCCGACGTTCCCGACGGATTCGAGGTGCACGTCGAGGGGAGCGAAAACGTCGATAACGTCGCGTGGCACGTCGCGCCGTCGGCGGAGGCGGTCGTCGCGGCGACCTACCAGCAAAAGGAGGACGCGGCGATTGCGACCCTCCAGCGCATCGCTTTCGGACGGGTGTACCGGGACATCGTTTAATTAGTTCGGCCGCGATGTGTCGGCCAGTATGAGTATCGACTACGGGCGGTTCGACCGCGGCTGCGGGATGAACTACTGGCAGTACGACCCCGTTTTGCAACACGAAGTCGAGCGAACCTATCCCGGAGACCGAGGCTGGGCCGAGGAGCGGTTCGACGAGTTCGGTGCCATCGTCGGAACGACCGTCGCCCCGAATTCGGATACCATCGACGAACACGGCCCGGAACTCCGCCGGTACGACCGACACGGGCGGCTCGTAAACGATATCGAGTACCATCCGGCCCAGTTGGAAAACGAGAAACTCGTGTACGGCGCGGGCATCGTCGCCAACTCGTTTCGGGCACCGCCGGACCGCGACGACCCGGCGTCCATGCTCCACCACCTGACGATGGATTATCTCCTCGCGTACGCGGACGTGGGGTTGACGTGCCCCGTCGCCATGACCGCGGGCGTCGCGTTGGTGCTGGAGCGGTTCGACCACGGTTCCGACGGGTCCCTCTCGGAGTTCTTCGACCGACTCACCGCCCGCGAGTACGACGACCTGATTCAGGGCGCGATGTTCCTCACGGAGCGACAGGGCGGGAGCGACGTCGGCGCGACCGAAACCGTCGCCGAACGCACCGACGACGGCTGGGAATTGACCGGCGAGAAGTGGTTCTGCTCGAACGTCGATTCGGGGGCCATCCTCACGCTCGCGCGGACGCCGGACGCGCCCGACGGAACCGAGGGGCTTTCGCTCTTTCTGGTTCCGGGAACGACGTCCAACGGCGAGCGCGACGGCGCGTTCGTCCGTCGGCTGAAGGACAAACTGGGGACGGTAAGCGTTCCGACCGGTGAGGTCGAGTTCCGCGGGGCGGAGGCGCATCTCGTCGGCGAACTCGAATCCGGCTTTCGATACATGTCCGAGATGCTCAACCTCGAACGCATCGCCAACGCCTTCGCGTCGTGCGGTCTCATCGGGCGGGCGCTGTTGGAGAGCAAAGTTCGAGCCGCGAACCGCGAGGCGTTCGGCAGCACCATCGACCGGTATCCGCTCATGCGCCGCGATTTGGTGGAGATGGCCGTCGCTCACGAGGCGGCGACCGCGTTCACGTTCGACGCCGGGCGGGCGTTCGACCGCTACCACCGCGGCGACGAGGACGCGTTCGCGCTGATGCGCCTGCTCGTCCCCATTGCGAAGTCGAGAACGGGGCGGATGGCGGTCAACGTCGCGTCGTACGCGATGGAGATTCACGGCGGCAACGGCTACGTGAACGATTTCGTCACGAACCGCCTCCTGCGCGACGCGCAGGTGCTTCCCATCTGGGAGGGGACCTCGAACATCCTCTCGCTCGACGTGCTTCGCGCGCTTGCGCGCGAGGACGCACACGACCCCGCGCTAGCACTGACCCGTGACCGACTGGACGGTATCGAACACGACGACCTCGCCGACCTGGTGGCGACCACCCGCGACGAACTCGACGGGCTACAGGATGCCCTCGTGACGCTTGCGACGGAAGAAGAGGAGTACGCACAACTCCACGCGAAGGAACTGGCCGAGTACGTCTTCGACGTGTACACCGCCGCGCTGTTGCTGTCGGAGGCGGACGGCGAACTCGCGGCGGGGAACAGGCGGAAGGGACTGGTCGCTCGCCAGTTCGTTACCGACGCGTTCGGCCGCTCCGCCGCGCGAGGGATCACCTCCGGGGACACGCTCTCGCTCGACGGCTTCGAAGAAATCGTTCGCTTCGCCTAGTTCGCTTCGGTGTCGCGCACGTCGTCACAACATTCGTTGTATTCGGTCTGGGGCGCGCTGCACTCGCCGTTGCAGGGGTGATTGATGTGCTCGCGGATGCGACTCGCAACCTCGTCCGAGAGGGCGTTTCCCATCTCGCGCGCCTCGTCCGGGTCGTCGATTTCGAGGTCGTCAATCAGGAAGTTCTCCGCGAGACATCGCTTCCACATCACTTCCCGTGCGGTCTCCTCGCCCTCGTTCGTGAGCGTCGCCCCCTTGTACTTCTCGTAGGTCGCAAGGTCGCGCGCTTCGAGCGTCGTGAGCATCTCGGTGACGCTGGCTGCGCTCACGTCCAAGGCGTTCGCCAACTCCCCGGTTTTGGCCGGACGCCCCGTGCTCTTGCTGACGAGGTGAATCGTACTGAGGTAGCGCCCGACGCTCGCGGAAACCTCGCTCATCATCTGGCTCTAGCGGGTGTCACGGACATAAATCATTCCCAACGTCAACAACGTATCCAACGGTGATTCGGTTCACGGGTGCCGGACCTGCTCGTGAGGTCACTCGAACAGGTCGCTCACGTCCGTCTCCCGGAACTCCCGCTTTTCGACGTGCTGACCCAGACGCTGTGCTATCAGCGCCCTGTTTTCCGGTTGCCGGACGAAATCCATGAGGAACGTGATGAACCGGCTTCCCTCGTCCCCGGCGTCCAAATCCGCCCGTGCGAATTCGACCGCTCGCTCGAACGTCGGTTCGTCGTAGCCGAACTCCTCGGCGAGGACCAGGGCGGCCACCGCGGACGCGTCGAATCCGAGGTCCTCGGGGCGGAGAACGGCCCCGTCGCTGGTCAGTTGCGGCGGTGCGGTTCGCTCGACGTGCTCGGGGTCGTCCCGAACGCCTCGGAGGTAGGACCGAACCGTTTCGACGTTCACTCCCCGGTACTCGTCCGGGAGTCCGGCGAGATACTCGGCCGCGCTCTCGACGAGGCCACGGATTCCCGTCCAGTTCGCATCGGCTGTGTGGTGTACGACCGCCGTGAACTGGATCAGTCCGTGGAGGAACCGTTCGTCGTCGGTATCCCGTTCGAGGTCCAACCAGTGGTCCTCCCACGCGTCGTGGGCGGCGTGGAACTCGCCAGCGTTGTAGATGGCGACCCCGGCACGGAGGGATGCGTCCATACGACTTCTTGCTCGCCGCCGACGAAAAACTCCTCCGACACCGGTCACGCTCGTAAAATGGCTCGAAAACGGATGATGCATCGACCTGACTGAGCCACCGTCAGTAGTTTCGAACCGTCTGAAAGCGGCTACTTCTCGGCTTTCTTCACGGCCCACTTCTTCAAGTCACGAACGAACAGTCGGTAGTTCTCAATTTTACTCATACACGAGTAAATATTCATGCCGGGTTCAAAAGTGTCACGGTTCGCGGTATATTTGGCTTGATACACCATGGCAGACACGTGCTCGGTGAAAACTGCGCGAACGGCAACGGCCTTCGTGTCGTTCGACCTACGCTCTGCATGGACGATATCGAACGGAAGCGGGCGACGACGGATTCGTTCGGGAGCGTCGCGGACACCTATCTCGACAGTGACGTTCACCGAACCGGTGCGGATCTCGAACTGCTCGCGTCGTGGTGTGATGACGCCGCGTGCGCGCTCGACATCGCCTGCGGTGCCGGACACACGGCGGGTGCGCTCGCCGAAACCGTCCCCATCGTGGTCGCCGCCGACGCCACGCCCGCGATGGTCGAAACGGCCACCGACGCCTTTCCCGTCTCTGGTGCGGTCGCCGACGCGGAGCGGCTTCCCTTCCCCGACGAGACCTTCGACGCCGTGACCTGCCGAATCGCCGCGCACCACTTCCCGAATCCTGAGTTGTTCGTGGCCGAAGTCGCCCGCGTCCTCACGCCCGGCGGCGTCCTCGCCTTCGAGGACAACATCGTCCCCGAGGACGACGCGTTGGCCGCGTTCTACAATCGGTTCGAACGGCTCCGCGATTCGACCCACGGCGAAGCCTACTCCGCCGCGCAGTGGCGCGACCGCATCGGCGAGGTCGGATTGTCGGTTGACGAACTCACGACCATGCGAAAATCCCTTGATTACGAGTCTTGGGTCGAACGAACCGATCCCGGAGAGGACGCGCGCGAGGAACTGGACAAACTCGTCCGCGGGCCGGAAGCCGAAGAGGTGTACGACGTGACGATTGAAGATGGGAAAGTGACCGATTTCAGCAACGAGAAGGTTCTACTGCGCACGACGAAGTGAAAGTTACTGTACCGTAGTAATCTGAAGCTCACCATCTTCATCTGAAAAACATTTATGATGTGTGATGTATGATGTGAATTATGACTGGAGAGAGAAGTCAAACTAATGAGCAGGAAGTTGTCCCCAGTGCAATCCTCGTTGCAAGTCTCGTTTTCGGGGGATATGTAGTTTGGAACCAGCCATTTGGAGGAAGTACGGCATATATCTGGTGGATTATTTTGGGAGGTTCACTACTCGGTCTTCTTTACGTGATATTCGGTTTTAGGAAAATTTTCCAGGAGTCGGATGTTCATGCAGCAGTGGCTTGGTTATTTAATGGAACCTCCCAAAACAATCGGGTATTAAATAAAAGCGCCCAAACTAACGTCGAAAAAGTCCCGCCACCAACTACAACTCTAAAAAATGAGCTATACTTCGAACGAGCTAATCGAAGATGTGAATGGTGTGACGAACGAGTGGATTCCCCAGATATTCATCACATCAAACCTCGGGCTGAAGGTGGGCAAAACCATTCGGAAAATCTGATTGTCCTTTGTCCAAACTGTCATCGAAAAGCAGATAGAGGCGCTATCAGCAGGTCAAAACTTAAGTATCAGGTCAAGAAACAATCTGGAAGTAGGAGATATCAGAATGGCAGTAGTTCGAAGAGATGGGAAATGGACGCTTGAAAAACAACAGAACGGAGTCTACGAAATTCGAGAACGTGGCAATCTCCAAGCGAGGGTCATCACAGATGACTATGAGCCACAAGGAATGATGAATGACCTACGGATGGACGTAATGACTCAAACTATTGAAGTCCGGGACTTCAAGGATGCTGAGCGGGAATTCCAGAATCATATCAAAAAATCAGAAAGTGGTGGTTTTGGGTTAGGCGGCGGATTATTCTGATTTGTTTCCATGAATAAAGAACTCCTAAAAACTGCCGTTGTACTAATTGTCGGTATAATTCTTCTCTTGTACCTACATGCTCGCGTCTGCCCAGTGAATAATCTGAATATTTGGTGGTGCTAGCTGTTCTATTCGCGCCATCGACTCGCTTTACTCATCGCGTTACGCTCTGAAAACGTCCTGACGGAGTCCCACGCGAGCGGACGCGAGCGTGAGGCAGGTCAGAGCTTCGCTCTGACGGAGTTACACGCGAACGTAGGTAGTCAGGTCGCGAATGACATTCGCGACCTGACGGAGATTTGAACTCGTGAAACCGTTCCGGGGTGCTCACTTCGTTGCGCTCCCGGGCATGCGATTTCCCTGCTCAAATCTCCTGGGAGTTTTCGAAGCGCAGACTCCTCGCTCCGCTCGTCGTTGTAGTGCTTCGAAAACGTCCTGACGGAGATTTGAACTCCGGTCCCTGGCTCCGCAAGCCAAGAGGATAGTCCACTACCCTACCAGGACTCATTCATTCATTTCGCGGTCGGCTTAATAGCGCTTGCGATGTGGCGGCGGTGTGAGGGTGAGACGCAACCCCACGAACCGGGTGCGGTGGCGACGCCGTGGGAGTAACTCAAATCGCTATTTTCGTCTACGGGAGTGTTTTTAGAATGGGTCCAGTAGCTATTGGTATGCAACGACGAGCCATCCTGAAACGCGCCGGTGCAGCGACGACCGTCGGACTGCTCGCTGGCTGTCTCAGCGACGGCGGCGGGAGTCCGGGCAACTCGGAACCCGACGGTTCTGGAACCGAGACGACGACGACCACGACGTCCCAAACCACCACGACGGACGGGACAACGACGGGCACCGAAACCACGGAGACGGGGACGACCCCGACGAGCGGCACGGACGAGACCGCGAAGAATCGCTCGCTGAAGGTCATCAGCGTGGAGTGCGGACAACCCGGCAACGAGGCCTCGGTGGCGTTCGAGGACTCGAAAAAGCAAGTCGCCGTCACGGGGTCGATGACGGGGAGCGACTCCTGTGCGCGTCCCACAATCGAGAGCGCGAAGTCCGATTCGAAATCGGGTGCGTTCACGGTGACGATGGGAACGAAGAAGAAAGACGGGAGCGTCGGCTGTTCGGAGTGTCTCACCGAAATCAAGTACCGCGCGACGTTCACGTTCGAAGGGTCGCTCCCGGAGTCGGTGAAAGTCACCCACAAGAGCATGGGGGAATCGAAGGTCGTCGCGGACGCTGACCGCGGGAGCACCACCGAAAGCGCGGGAAGCTGATTTCGACGAAAGCGTCATCGAGAGACGGAACGTAGGTTTATGGGTGAAGGGGGGACCACTCTTCTGCATGAGTCGAATCGCATCGGAATCGACGTACTCCGTCCGATTGCCGACACAAAGACAACGCTTAAGCGACGGCCAACCCTGCAACCGAGTACGATTATGGGCGTTATAGACGAGGTACACGGGGACCTCGACGCCGACATCTCTCTGGACGAGTTCCGGGACGCCGTCGAGGAAAAAGTCGAACAGATGGGCGGCCTTGCGGACGAGGAAACCGCCGCAATGCTCATCGCCCACGAACTAGACGAGAGCGAAGTAAACGGGGTCGCCGACATCGAACCCGGCATCGAGGAAGTGAAGTTCGTTGCCAAGGTGACGAGCATCGGCGACGTTCGGACCTTCGAACGCGACGGGGACGACGCGGAGGACGGCCACGTCCTGAACGTCGACGTCGCGGACGAAACGGGGTCGATTCGCATCTCGCTCTGGGACGAACAGGCACAGGCCGCCGACGAGCAGCTCGAAACTGGCCAGGTACTTCGCATCAAAGGCCGTCCGACGGACGGCTACAGCGGGACCGAGGTCAACGTCGATCAAGTCGAACCCGACGAGGACACGGAGGTCGATGTGCAGGTACAGGACTCCTATTCGGTGTCCGACCTCTCGCTCGGCCTCTCGGACGTGAACCTGCAGGGCAAACTCCTCGATACGGGAACCGTTCGAACCTTCGACCGCGACGACGGGTCGGAAGGCAGGGTCGCCAACCTCACGGTGGGCGACGAGACGGGGCGAATCCGAATCACGCTCTGGGACGAGCGCGCGGACGCGGCCGAGGAACTCGACCCGGACATCGCCGTCGAAATCGTCGATGGGTACGTCCGCGAGCGCGACGGCAACCTCGAACTGCACGTCGGCAACCGCGGTGCCGTCGAGGAGATCGACGCCGACATCGAATACGTTCCCGAGAGCACGTCGATTGCGGACCTCGAAATCGGCGACACGGCCGACATCGTTGGCGTGATTCGCTCGACGGACCCGAAGCGCACCTTCGACCGCGACGACGGGTCGGAAGGACAGGTGAAAAACGTCCGCGTGCAGGACGAAACCGGCGACATCCGCGTCGCGCTGTGGGGCGAGAAGGCCGACCGCGAACTCGCGCCGGGCGACAAAGCGGCCTTCGCCGACGTTTCGATAAAGGACGGCTGGGCGGACGACATCGAAGCCTCCGCGGGGTGGCAGTCCACTATCTCCGTCCTCGATAGCGATTCGCCGACGGACGCCGGGTCGGACGATGCGGACGAGACGGCCCAGTCGGAGACCGGCCTCGACGCGTTCGGGAACGGTAGCGACGGAAGCGGTGGAAGCGGCGACAGTGGCGGAGACGACGCCGAACGAGCGACTGACTCCGGGGCCACGACGGAGACGATGACTACAACCACGACGGCCGACGGCGAATACGTGGAGTTCACCGGGACGGTCGTTCAGGCGGGTAATCCCGTCGTGCTGGACGACGGCGAAGAAACGGTGAGCGTCGAGACGAACGCGGACGTTCACCTCGGACAAGAAGTGACCGCGCGCGGCGAACGTCGCGGCGGGAAAATTGACGCCGAGGACGTTTTCTAACGCCGCGTCGCCTTCGTTTCGCGTCGAATCTTAACTCTGGAACGGCTCTTCGTCGCGGTGATTGTCCTTGTTCTGTTCGTCGGTCGCCGCGTCTTCGCGGGCTTGGTTCTGTTCCACGTCGGTTTCGTCTTCGAGTTCCTCCTCACGGGCCTGTTCGGCCTCCTCTTTCCCGTCTGCCTCGTCGGATTCTTCTTTTTCCTTTGCCATCGTTCGGTCGCGTTCGTGTGGGTCGCTCATCGTGTTCGGCAGTTCATCGTCTTTCTTTTTATTCGTGCTGGCAGTTTCCCGTCGAATTTGCCGCGAACGACGGTAGGGAAAGATTAAGGGCGACTGACTTCCGCTGTTGGATTATGAGCGTTGAGCTTCCGTTTGCGCCGGTCGATACGATAATCCGACGGAAAGCAGGTGACCTCCGCGTCAGCGCGGACGCCGCCGAAGAACTCGCCCACCGGATACAAATTCACGGAGCGGAGTTGGCCGTGGACGCGGCAAAACGGGCGACGAAGGACGGACGGAAGACGCTGATGGCGGAGGATTTCGGCGTCCAGCAGGTTATCGATAAGGACGAACTCGTCCTTCCGGTCGCGCCTGTTGATCGAATCGCGCGGCTCGACATCGACGACGATTATCGGGTTTCGATGGACGCGCGCGTGGCGCTTGCCGACATCCTCGAGGATTACGCCAACAACGTCGCGGCCGCGGCGGCGATCCTCGCCCATCACGCGGACCGGCGAACGGTTAAGGCCGAGGACATCGAGACCTACTTCAGGCTGTTCGAATGAACTTCGGCTACAGCGAGGTCTGTTTAGCTCACGACACCGGGAAGCGACATCCGGAAAACCCGGACCGGTTGCGTGCGATTCGACAGGCCCTCACGCGAAAGCACGGCGTCGAATACGTCGAGTCACCTCCCGCAACCGAGGCCGAAGTGACCGCGGTCCACGACGCGGGGTACGTAACGGAGTTCCGCGAGTTCTGTGAGGACGGCGGCGGAAACTGGGACCCGGACACCGTTGCCGTGGCGGCGACGTGGGACGCCGCGCTCGAAAGCGCGGGGCTGGCGGAGTGGGCCGCCAAGGCGGCGCTCTCGGGGGAAGACGGCCGCTCGACGCCGTTCGCGCTGGGCCGCCCGCCGGGACACCACGCGGTGGAAGACGACGCGATGGGATTTTGTTTCTTCAATAATGCCGCGGTCGCGGCCCGGTCGGTCATCGACGAGGGGGAGGCAGAACGGGTCGCGATACTCGACTGGGACGTTCACCACGGCAACGGGACGCAGGACATCTTTTACGGCGACGACGACGTGTTCTACGTCTCGATTCACGAGGACGGACTGTATCCCGGCACGGGAGAAATAGACGAGTCGGGCGAGGGTGACGGGGAGGGAACGACGCTCAACGTTCCGCTCCCCGCGGGGTCGGGTGACCCTGAATACCGCTCGGCGTTCGACGACCTCGTCACGCCGTCGCTTCTCGACTTCGACCCCGACCTCGTGTTGGTGAGCGCCGGATTCGACGCCCACCGCCACGACCCCATCTCCCGGATGCGCGTCTCGACGGAGGGCTACGGCATGCTCACCGCCCGCGTTCGAGAACTGGCGGACGAGGCGGGAGCGGCGCTCGGATTCGTCTTGGAAGGCGGCTACGGCTTGGACACACTCTCGGACGGCGTTGCGATGGTCCACGAGGTGTTCGACGGGATGGAACCGGTCGTCCCCGACGAGGAGGCGAGCGAGGAAGTCCGCGAACTGATAGCGGAAATACGCGACTCGCACCCGGCGTTCGAATCGGATGCCGACGCCTGACTCGTTCCGGATCGTTACACCCATGCCACATTTTCAAGAATAGCACACAATTTATCAGCTAACGCGCTGTAGCATCGTCACGCTCAGGGGTGGGCCAATGAGACAGGAATCACGCGACGTTGCGATTTTACACGACAGGTTTCCCGCCATGGGGGGCGGCGAACGGTTCGCCATCGAGGCCGCTCGGGTACTCGATGCGCCGATTTACACGATGTACGTGGCGGGCGATGTCAGCGTCCCGGACGACGTGACCATCGTTCCGATACGGCAAGAAAAGTACACCCGGGGTCTCTCGGGGCGACTGCTCGAATGGAAGAACGAGGGGATGAACCCGCTGGAAACGCTGTCGGTGGCGGTCGATTTGACCGACGCGCACGACGAACTGGCGACGTACGACGTGCTCCTCGAAAGCGCACCGCTTTCGAAGTCCTACGTGCCGCCGGTCGAACAGACGGTTCTCCACTACCCGCACAGTCCGCCGCGGTGGTTGTACGACCTCTTCCGCGAACGGCTCTCGGAGTTCGACTATCCCGGCGTCGGATTCGCGCTGAAGGGCTACGCGAAGGCGTGGCGGACGCTCGACAAGGAGGGCAACGAGTACGTCGACCGGTTCGTCGCCAACAGCGAACTCGTCCGCGACCGAATCCAGCGGTACTACGACCGGGAGGCGGCCGTCGTCTACCCGCCCGTCACCGGCGACTGGAGAAACGAGGGCGACGACGGCTACTTCGTCACGTGGTCCCGTCTCGCGCCGGAGAAACGCATCGACCTCATCGTCGACGCGTTCGCCGGGTTGGAGGAACGTCTCCTCGTCGTCGGCGACGGGGAGGAACGGGAGCGACTCGAACGGAAGGCGCGCGGCCTCGAAAACGTCGAACTGCGGGGATACGTCCCGAACGTGGAGGATCTCGTCTCGCGCGCCAATGCCGTCGTCTACGCGCCCAAGAACGAGGATTTCGGACTGGTCGGGGCGGAGGCGCTGACGGCGGGCAAACCCCTCATCGGCGTGAACGAGGGGTACACTCGCCACCAAGTCGTGGAAGGCCGGACGGGGATTCGCTTCGACCCGACGATCGGGTCGCTCCGCGAAGCAGTCGAACGGTTCGACCCCGACGACTTCGACGCCGAGGAAATCCAGCGATTCGCGCGTCGATACGACCGGTCCACATTCGCCGAGTCGTTGCTCGAACTGGTCAACAGAACGCACGCGGAAGCGGCCGAAAAGCGCGCCGCAGTCGATGCCGATGATACGAAACCCATACGCATCCGATGAGCCGCGGGTGTCGGTCGTCATTCCGACGGTTCCATCGAACGACCACGCGGGAGTCGTCGCCGCCTTGCGGAACCAGACCGCCACCGAGTTCGAGGTGCTGGTCGTCGAGGACGCGTCCCTCGACATCTGCGAGGCGCGAAACGCAGGAATCGAGGCGGCGAGCGCGGACGTCGTGGCGCTCACCGACGACGACTGTCTCCCTCCGCCCGATTGGGTCGCCGTAATCGAGAATGCCCTCGACGGCGAAACGGTCTGCGTCGAAGGGAGCGTCAGCGGCGGACGGACCTACGACGGAACGGGACTGTACGTGGGGTGTAACCTCGCCTTCGACCGTGAGGTGGCGCTCGACGCGGGCGGGTTCCGGAGCGAGTACGCGGGTTGGCGCGACGACACCGAGTTCGGGTGGCGGATGGAATCCTACGGGACGTGTCGGTACGACCCCACGATGGTGATGTCGCACCCCGACCGCCCTCGCGCCAATATCGATTCCGACATCGAGGCCCGTCTGAAACGCGAGTACCCGACTCGCTACGAGGAGCGAATCGTCCCCGAGACGAGGCTCGGCAGGGTCAACGACTGGCTGTGGCGACGGGGGTTCTGGAACGCGGTCGATAGGGTTCGAGACGTGGGAGGGGTCCGATGACGTTCGGCGATTGGGTCGAGGAGAGTCGGGAGCGGGTTCGGAAGGACGGCTGGCGCGGCGTGGACAAGTCGGCGTACGAACTGTACAAGGGGTTTCTCCGACGCGTCGGGGAACGTCGGGAGTTCGGCGAGTCCGTCTACGACCATCCGTGGGACGCGCTCGTCGTCCTCGACGGCTGTCGGTTCGACTGCATGTGCGAGGTCGCGCCCGAGGTTCCCTTCGTCGAGCGCGTCTGGCGCTTCGAATCCGCTGGCACCCGCTCGGACGAGTGGATGCGCGAGAACTTCGGGAAGCGGGACTGTTCGGATACGGTCCACGTCACCGCGAATCCGAACTCCGCGGAACACCTCGACGCCGGGAACTTCGGCCGACTGGAGGAGGTGTGGCGCGACGGGTGGGACGACGAACTCGGGACGGTTCCCGCCCGCGCCGTCACCGACCGGGCCATCCTCGCGGGGCGGGACATCGACTGGCGGGCGGACGACTCGACGAAACTCGTCGTTCACTACATGCAACCGCACTTCCCGTCGATTCCCGCTCCGCTTCCGGGCGACGCGATGAGTCGGGACGAGTTCGGCGAGCGCGTCGGCGTCTGGGAGCGCTTGCGCCGCGGGGACCTCTCCACAGAGCAGGTGTGGCGTTCCTACCGCGAGAATCTCCACTACGTCCTCTCGGAGGTACGGGTGCTGCTCGACAACCTCGGCGCCGAGCGCGTCGTCATCACGGCCGACCACGGCAACGGATTCGGCGAGTGGTACGTCTACGGGCACCCCGACAGCACGCCGATAAGCGCCCTCCGCGACGTCCCGTGGGTCGTCACCAGCGGTACCGACACGGGGAGTTACGAACCCGAACGCTGGATGAAAACGGCGGAGACGTTGCGCGAAACGGACGCTTCCGACGGTGCGGACGCGTCAGTCGAAGAGCGCCTGTCCGCGCTGGGATACCGATGAACGTCGCGCTCGTCGTCCTCGACACGCTACGGAAGGACGCCTTCGACGCGCACTTCGACTGGCTTCCGGGAACGCGCTTCGAGAACGCCTATTCGACCTCCCACTGGACGGTCCCGGCACACGCCTCCCTGTTCGCGGGGAAGTATCCGAGCGAGTTGGGGGTCTACGCCGGTGCACAGTTGCTCGACTGCCCCGAACCGGTGCTTCCCGAATCGTTCCACGGGGGCGGCTACACCACCCGCGCGTTCAGCGCCAACGTCAACATCTCGCGCCCGTTCGACTTCCACCGGGGATTCGACCGGTTCGAGGGGAGTTGGCGACTCGACGCCCTCTCAGAGGACGTCTTCGACTGGGACGGGTTCATCGCCGAGACGCGCGACATGGGGCCGGAGCGCTACGCCGTCGCGTTGCGCGACATTCTACTGGGCGACTGCGACACCGTGCCGTCGCTCAAGCGCGGCGCGTTCCTCAAACTCCGCGACTTGGGGATGGGTCGGACGACCCGCGACGACGGCGCGACGGAGGCGCTCCAGTTCGTC
Organism: Haladaptatus sp. W1; assembly: GCF_001723155.1. Classification (NCBI taxonomy): domain Archaea; kingdom Methanobacteriati; phylum Methanobacteriota; class Halobacteria; order Halobacteriales; family Haladaptataceae; genus Haladaptatus; species Haladaptatus sp. W1. Next base: position 27,413 of record NZ_MEIH01000384.1, on the reverse strand, counting down.
CGCGAGACCGACTTCGGCGACGACGAGTTCCTGTTCGTCAACCTGATGGAGGCCCACACGCCCTACGCCCCGCCCGAGGAGTTCCGAACCGTGGACCCCCCGGAACTCGACGGCCTTCGGGCGACGCTTTCGTCGCCCGACGCGGACCCCGACAGGATTCGGCGGGCGTACGACGACGGCGTTCGATACCTCGCCGACCGCTATCGCGCCATCTTCGCCGAACTCCGCGAGGAGTTCGACTACGTCATCACGCTCGCGGACCACGGCGAAGCCCTCGGCGAGTACGGCGCGTGGGAGCACCTCTGTGGCCTGTATCCCGAGGTGACGAAGGTGCCGCTCTGTATCTGGAGTACGGACGAAACCGAGACGACATCCACCCGCCGCGAGGAACCGGTCAGCCTGCTCGACGTGCATCGGACGGTGCTCGACATCGCCGACCTCGACGGGGACTCGCGGGGGCGGAACCTGCTCGTTGACCCCGACGACGCGGACCGAACCGAGTGGCTGGTCGAGTACCACGGTCTGACGGACCGTCATCGCGCCGCGCTCTCCCGCGACGGGTTCGACGTTGAACCGCTGGACACGGAACTACACGCGCTGGTCGCGCCGGGCTACTACGGGTGGGAGACGCCCGACGGGTTCCGCCAGTCCGGCGAAACGGAAAAGCCGCGGGAGCGAGTGGAAACGCTCGTGAACGAACTGAATCGACGGGTGGTGTCGAACGACGCGGCCCTCTCGCCCGCCGTCGAGGAGCAACTCCGCGACCTCGGCTACGCATGAGCGAGGCGGCGGGAACCAGCCTCAGCAAGGAGACGCTCGGCGGGACTGTCGCCCAGTTCTCGATGGCGCTCATCGGCTTCGTCGGGACCATCGTCTTCGCGCGGTGGCTCGGGCCGAGCGCGTTCGGCGGCGTCTACCTCCTCTTCGCGCTGGTGAAGTTCGCCGACCGACCGATGAACGGCTGGTCGCTCGCGGCGAAAAAACGCGTCGCCGAATCCGACGCGCTCCGTCCCCCGCGTTCGGCGCGCAACTCCTGTTCGACGCCGGATGGGTCGTCATCGCGGGTACGGTCGTCTTCCTCGCGGGTGACGTCCTTCGTGACTACACGGGCCTCGCGCTGGCCCCGCTGTTGCTCGTCTGTCTGCTCGCCACCGAATCGGTGTACGAGACGATAGACAGCCTCGTCCAAGGCAGGGGTCGAATCAGCGCCGCGACGTGGGTCGATACGCTCAGGTCGGTGTTCACCCTCCCGCTCCAAATCGGGTTCGTGGCCCTCCTCAGCACGGCGACCGTCGTCGGGGCGGCCGGAATGGTGTACGGGTTGGCGCTCGCCTCCGCGCTGGTGCTTCCCCTCGCGGTCGTCCTCGTCGCGGCCCGCCCCGCGATTCCGTCCCGCGCGTTCGTTCGGAGCCTCGCCGACTACGCTCGGTACAGCATCCCGTCAACACTGTCGGGAACGACCTACGACCGCCTCGACGTGCTCCTGCTCGGCTTCCTGCTCGTGGACGGCACGTCGGCCGTCGGGTGGTACGAGGTCGCGTGGAAGTTCACCCTCCCGGCCGTGTTCGTCGCCGACATGGCTGGACGGGGGCTGATGACGACGGTCAGCGCCAGAAACGAGCGGGTCGGCGGTGCCGCCCACGACATCTCGAACACGCTGGCCTACGCGGGAATCCTCGCGTTTCCCATTCTCTTCGGCTCGTTCGCGCTCTCGAACGCCCTCGTCGTGACGGTGTACGGACCGGCGTACAGAAACGCCGCCGTCCTACTGGTCGGTCTCGCCGCGTATCGCGTCGTCCGCGCACAGAGCGGCCCGCTCTTGCAGGCGGTCAACGGGTTCGACAGGCCGGACGTGGCGATGCGGCTCTCGGCGCTCGCCGTCGGCATCAACCTCCTTCTCGGCGTCTTCCTGACGCTCCGGTTCGGTCCGGTCGGGGTCGTCGCCGCGACCATCGTCGCCGAGTCGGCCGTGTATCTCGGCGCGCTTCGATTCCTCCGGGGTGAACTCGTCGGCGTCGAACCGGTTTCGCGTCCGATGGCCGCGCAAGTCGGCGCGAGTCTCGTCATGTTCGTCGTCGTCTCCGTCGCTCACGCGTCCGTCCCCGTGGCGTCGTGGACCGACCTCCTCTCGCTCGTCTCACTCGGCGGCGTCGTCTACGTCGGCATCCTCTTCGCCGTCAGCCCCGGCGTTCGACACACGTTCACCGAGGCGGTCCGCGGGTCGTTTTCCTCACCGTAGGGCTTCCGACCATCCGTCGTGATTTTCGACGCTTCGTCCCTCGGCGATGAGCGTTTCGACGGTGCCGGACTCGCCGCGGACGGGGCGGACGATGACGTCGAGGACGACCGGTCCCAGTTCGTCGGTCAGGTTTTCCGCGCGAAACCGGACGAATTCGCCGTCGGCCGCGGCGGCGATTCGTCGGCGTAGCTCCTCCCGTTCTTCGTCCGAAATCGTCCACCACGGTGTCTCCCAGAATAGCTCTCCCTCGACTGCCGCCGCGTCCTCGTGAATCGCGTCGAGCGCGGTTCGGTTGATCGTGATGACCGTCCCATCGGTTTCGAGCAGGCCGATGAAGGAAAAGGGGTCGTCGAACACGGCTTCGAACCGCCGTTCGCTCTCGCGGAGCGCGCGCTCGGCGCGGTGTTTCTCCACCGCGTTTTCGACGACGTGCGCGAGAACGGTGTACTGGTCCACGCCGGTTTCTTTCTGGAGGTAGTCGGTGACGCCCGCGGAGATGGCCTCGCTGGCGATTTCCTCGCTTCCCTTGCCGGTGAAGAGGATGAACGGCAGTCCGGGAAACGATTCACGAACGGCAGCGAGCAGTTCGAGGCCGTTCATCGTCGGCATGTCGTAGTCGCTGACGACGCAATCGAACTCTTCGGCTTCCAACCGGTCGAGTGCGTCCACCGGATTCGTCTCCGCGTGCGTCTCCAAGGCGTCTCCTTCCCGTCGTACGAACTGGGCCGCTATCTCCGCGAGGTCCGGTTCGTCGTCGACCAGCAACACGCGGATCGGCATCGACATACCCTTCGGTATTCGTTGACCACCGTAAGTCTGACGGGTTTTTTATGCTTCTTCGCGTTGATTCCTCCGTCTCGAACTGCTATCGAAAGTCGGCGGGAGACAGAAGCTATAACCTTGTTCCGTGACGAATAGAACGGTGATGTCACTCCTCAAAATCAACATCGAAAAGCCGGCGCTCGTCGAGGAACGAGTGTACCCCGACAGGGACTCTGCACCCGCGACCGCCAGCACGAAATCGGAATCGTCCTGCCCGTCGCTGTCGTCGGTGCTGAAACCGCTCCTCGGTCTCCTCTTCGTCGTCGGTGCCGCCCTGTTCGTGGCCAAGCGCCGCTCCGGGACGGACGACGAGGACGACGAAATCAGCGCGGACGATTTCAGTTCCGAACCCGCCGGAAGCGGGAACCTCACCCGAAAACTCGGTCTCCTCGCCAGTCTCCTCGGCGTCGTGCTCGTCGCGCGAAAGCGCCGCGGCGGAAACGACGACGAATAACTCGACGTGACGCTTTTCTGAACTCCGTTTTTCCGAACCGCCTCGTACCAAGATTTAAGTGGGTTGAAATACTCTTCTTCTAAGTATCAGAATGAGTATCAAGCCAGCCGAGTACGACCTGCGCGAACTCCGCAGGATGGCTGACGAGGACGAACCACCCCTCGACCTCGACGCGGACGACGACGAGCGGACGGCCGAGGAACTCCTCCGTATCGGTCAGCGCGAGGAACTGGTGAAGTTGCAAACCAAACTGCTGGCGACCGGTTCGCTTCCGGAAAAACCCTACTTGACGGGACTGCCGACCCGCTACGGTGCGGAGGTCGTGGTCTTCGAATGGCTCGATTTCCTCATCGAAAAGGCCGGATTCGAGAACACCGGCAACGCGCTCTCCTACTACGTGGACATCGACTGGCTGAGCGAATCGGCCTACGAGTCCCTTCGCTCGTACATGTACGGGTTCTCGGAGACGGACCGGTTCGGGTCCGCTGGTCCCGCTTCGCTCGACACGAGCGACCACGTTCTCAGCCTCATCTACATCGCCCGTCTCGCGTCGCTCTGATTCCCGTCCGAATCGCGTCGTCGAGACACCCGTACGGTCTCGTTTTCCGAACGACACGTCGGACGAGTCTCTCGCCAGCGGCCTCAGAACGTGTCCACGACGGGAATCCCCATCGTCTCGTAATCGCTCATCGCGGCCAGCCGCTCCGGAACGTCGTCCAGCGTGACGGTTTCGGAGACGACGGCGCTCGGGTCGAGGGTCCCCGACTCGACCATTCGGAGGATTTCGTCGTAGCGAGGCGGTTGCATTCCGAACGACCCGACGAACTCGATTTCTTTCATCACCATCGCGTCCGTCGGCAGTTCCACGCTCCCCCGTTCCTCCTTCGTCGTGAGGCCGATTTGGACGTGTTGGCCGCGGCGACGGAGGCTGGAGACGGAGTTCTGGCAGGTTTCGGCGATGCCGAGCGCGTCCACGGACACCGACGCGCCGCCGTCCGTGATGCCCATGATGGCCTTCGGCACGTTGTCCGTCTTGGCGGCGTTCACGGTTTCGCGAGCGGGAGGAGGTTTTCACAGACGTTCGAGTGGCCGTTTCGACATTCGGGACAGGTGCCGTCGCTCAGGGTGAACGGGACGGCGACGCTATCACCCTCGCTGAGGCGCGTCACGTCCTCGCCTACCTCGATGACCGTTCCGGCGGGTTCGTGGCCCAGAATCTGCCCTTTCGGCGGTTTCGCGCCGATCCAGTCCCAATCCCCCTGCCACGCGTGCCAGTCGCTTCGGCAGATGCCGCAGGCGTCCGTCTCTATCACGATGCCGTCCGGGTCGGGTTCCGGACGTTCCACGTCCTCGATTCGAAGGGGTTCGCCGTACTCGCGTAACACTGCAGCGCGCATGTCTGTATCCACGTTTCTCTCGCACTTGACATCCTCCCGCGTCTGAAGACGCGGGAATCCCACGGCACCGCACCGCTGAGTTGGGATATTACGGTTCGCGGTTCACGGCCTGTTCTTGTGGGGCGAAACGGCCCTCACTACGGTCGAACAGGTGAACCGCTGGCTGTGCCAACCAGCCGTTATCCCTATCACCGCCATCCGTGGCGAGACTCGGGAGTACCTTTTGCCGAATATTCTCCGCACCGTTCACGTCCGCGTTCGCAACCGTATCGCATCTCTCACACACGTACAGTCCGCGTTCAACGCGCTGATTGTCGTCCGTGTGGCCGCACACCGAACACGACTTCGACGTATCGCGTTCGGACACTAACTCCACGTTGATTCCTCCGGCTTCGGCCTTGTAGTCGAGAAGCGTCGTGAATCGGTCGAACGCCCACCCGTGCAAGTCCAAGTTGCCGTGGTCGCCCCAATTCCGAGAGTCGCCCGTCTCGTCGTCTTCTCGGATACCACCGAGGTCGCCAACGACAACCGTACCAATACCCCGTTCAACACACTCCTCAACAATTGCTTTCGAGAGGGCGTGCAAGAAGTGTGTCCGACGACCCGTTCGCTTGCGGTCAAGACGAGTCGCCTCACGGGACGAGGAATCGTTACACTTGGCTTTCTTCTTCGTGAAGTAGTATTCGTCCTCTTTGAGTGCGCCACCCGGATACAACACGGATTCTCTGCCGAACGAGACGGCGGCGAAGTTGCAAATCCCGAGGTCAACACCGGCCACCTTGTCTCCCGGCGGTTCCGGGTCGATAGTGGTGCGGCAGACGAATTGAAGCCGCCACTTGTCACGCTTGTAGACGGCGCGAACCTGTTGAATGTCCCACTCGGTCAGGTCAACATCCGGGCGAGTTTGGTACTTGCACAGGATGAAGTCCGAGCGGTGTTCTTTGAGGTTGCGGCCTTTTGAGAGGCGAACGCGGTTGAACTGTGCGTCGTGCTTGAAGCCAGCCGCTTTGAACGACACGGTTGAACGAGGGTGGGATTCTCCATGTTTCCGGTAGCCGGGCGGTCGGGCACGGTCGTCGCCGTTCCGACGCTTGCCGAACCAGCCGTTGAACGCTTCAGCGAGTTCTTCGAGAACGCGCTGACTGGATTGAGAATGCAAGTCCGTGTAGCGTTCGTGGCTTTTGAGTTCGGCTTTGAGTTCCCCGTCATCGGGAATCTCGCCCGTTTCATCCCACTGTTCTTGTGCGTAGTAGCGACCGACGTTCCAGAGTTTTGAGGCGGCCCATCCGAGTTGGTCGAGGTCGTCACGAACCTGTTGCTGGTTCGTGATTGTAGCCTCGAAAGTTCGAATGGTTCGACTCATTTTCTGGCTTCATAACTGGTTATGAACGCCGTTTTCTTAATAGTGTCGGTTGGCGTGGAATATCCAGACTTGCTATCGACTGTGGAGTGTGTCGGTGTTGTCGGATTCATCCTGACCCTTTAGGGTCAGGTATTCTCCTTGATTCTGTATAAATCTACGCCGGTGTGTACGGATATGTGGCGAATTCTGTTAACATAGATTACTGAAATGCCGAAGATTCTTTTCATTGGAATCCGAAGACGGGGTATGGCATTTCGACTGTCAGACGAACAGCGTGCGATACGCGAGGCGGTGCGGGAGTTCGGCGAGGCGGAGATAACGCCGGTCGCCCGCGAACACGACGAGGAGAAGAAGTACCCCGACGACCTCGTTCGGAAGGCGGCGGAACTGGACCTCGTGGCACCGGGTATTCCGGTCGAGTACGGCGGTGCCGGGATGGACACCCTCTCGTCGGTCATCGTCACCGAGGAACTCTGGCGGGCCGACGCGGGCATCGGGAGCGCAATCGGCAGCCGCGGATTCGGCTCGAACATGATTCAGAAGTACGGCGACGAGTGGATGAAAGAGGAGTGGCTCCCGCGAATCGCCGACGGCGAGTCCGTCTGCTGTAGCTGTATCTCGGAGCCGGGCCACGGGTCGAACGTCGCGGGTATCGAGACGGTCGCCCGGCGCGATGGCGACGAGTACGTCATCGACGGCAACAAGATGTGGATTACCAACGGCACCGTCGCGGACGTCGCCGTCGTCATGGCGAAGACGGACCCCGAGGCGGAACCGCCCCACCGCGGCATCAGCGCCATCCTCGTCCCCACCGACACGGACGGCTTCGAGCCGACGAAAATCGACAACAAACTCGGCATTCGCGCCTCTGACCTCGCGGAAATCGTCCTCGACGACGTGCGCGTCCCCACCGAGAACGTCATCGGCGAGGAGAACAAGGGGTTCTATCAGCTGATGGATTTCTTCGCCTCGGGTCGCGTCAGCGTCGCGTCGCAGGCCGTCGGCGTCGCGCAGGCCGCCGTGGACGAGTCCATCGACTACGCTAACGAGCGCGAGCAGGGCGGCCAACGGATCAAGGAGTACCAAGCCATCGGGCACAAGGTCGCGGACATGGCGACGGACGTGGAGGCCGCCCGCTCTCTGACTTACCGCGCCGCCTCCCACGTCGATTCGGGCGACGACCAACTGGCGACTCGATTCGCCAGCATGGCGAAACTCTTCGCCAGCGAGCACGCCGTGGACGTCGCGGACGAGGCGATTCAGGTCCACGGCGGCGCGGGCTACGTCACCGACCACCCCGTCGAACGCTACTACCGCGACGCCCGCATCACCAAAATCTACGAGGGAACCAGCGAAATCCAGAAGAACATCATCTCCGACGACCTGTTCTAGGACTTCGAGAGGGAATTTCACAGGACGGGGCGTCGCTCGACCGACCAACTGTCACAAACGCCAACTCACCTATCCATTGTGGCGCGGTGCGAGTGCGGGGTTGGGACTGAAAGGGGCCGGGCGTTCGCGCAAAGTTTAGTCGCCTGTGTGGGCCACTATTTTGACCGGGCGTTGTCGCCGCGAGCGAAGCGAGGGGCGGCTGGGAAGAGCGGAGCTCTTCCGGCGCGGGGAGGTCAAAATATCCCACACAGCGACCGCGAACGTCCGGGGGCTTTCGAGGACTTCATCACAGTAGTTGTGTCTCTGACGCGAGCAGTAACAGACGTCAATGAAACCGCAACCGCACCACCTCCGCCCTCGGCCCTCCCCAGCCTCCTCGCTCAGCGAGGCTTCGCTCGTCCCTCGCGCGCCGCTCGTTGCACTCGCTTCCGCGCGCCGACCGATGCTGATTGTGGATAGTCGAGGACTGACGGTGGGTGTTCGAGGCGAACGATTCTCTCGTCTGTCATCGCCTCGTTTTGCCCGTCGAAGGAGAACTATGATAACCCGCTCTCCGGAAGGAGTACTATGACCGACGAGACGGATTCACCGGAGTGGAAGTTCAAGGAGCGGGACATAGCGATTCTGCGGGAGTTGACGCGGGACCCGCAACTGTCCTCGCGCGAACTCACGACCATTCTCGCGGAGGAGTACGACATCGAGGTGTCGCACGTCACCGTGAGCGAGTCGATTCGGGAGATGCGAAACGAGGGCGTGTTCCGGGAGGCCATCATCCCCAACGAGGAGTACTACATCTTCGGCCTGTTCGAGTTCAAGTTCAACCCGGAACACTTCGCGGACAGTTGGCGCGCCGCGATGGAGTACATCCGCGACGACCCCAACACGCTGTTTTACTTCCTCTCGGACGGCGAGTACCAGTGGAAGACGGTGATGATGTTCCCCAACCGGCAGGCGGAATCCCGCTGGATTCACGAGTTCTACAAGGAACACGGGGACGTCATCGACAACATCCGCAACTCGGTGGTGCACAACGTGCTCAAGTTCCGCACCGACCCCGAGATATTCGAGGGGCTGAACGACGAGCACATGGAGTAGGTCGCGTCGCCCGCGCCGGTCCCCGCTTCGCTACCGGACGAACGGGCGTCGGTACCGCACGAGATGAACAGACTCCGTTACCGCACGAGCGAGAGGAGTTCGCACGACAGCACGACTTCCTCGCGCTGGTTCAGGACTTCGGCTTCGTATCGAACGACGCCGGTCGCGGTCGGGTGGTCTTTCCGCTCCTTTTCGAGCAGTTCCAACTCGACGTGAATCGTGTCGCCGAAGAACACCGGGGCGGTGAAGCGCAGTCGGTCCACACCGTAGAACGCGACTACTTCCGCACGGTCGTCGGCGATGCGCCGCGTGAGTCCGGTCATCGCCGAGAACACGAGCGCGCCGTGGGCGATTCGCTCCCCGAACTCCGAATTTTCCATCTCGGTCTCGCTGGTGTGGAGCGTGTTGAAGTCGCCGCTCACGCCCGCGAAGTTCACCACGTCCGCCTCGGTGATGGTCCGTGAAGGGGTCGTCATCCGGCGGCCGACGTCCAGTTCCTCGAACGAGAGCGCCACGTCACTCACCCGTGAATTCGGGGTCGCGGTCCTCGCGGAACGCGGCGGTCCCCTCGCGCACGTCGTCGGTGCCCATGAGCAGGCCGAAGCCCTGGCTCTCCATGGCGAGCGCGGCGTCGAGGCTGGCGTCCCCGCCTTCGTTCATCACTTTCTTCGCCACCTTCAGGCCGAGCGGCGGCCCTTCGAGCAGGTCGTCCACGAACTCCGCAACGACGTCCTCGAACTCGTCGGCGGGGACGGCGCGGTTGATGAGACCCCACTCCTCGGCGCGGTCGGCGTCGATGCGGTTGCCTCGGAACACGAGTTCCTTGGCGCGCGTCTCGCCGAGCAGTCGAAGGAGGCGCTGGGTGCCGCCGCCGCCGGGAATCAGGCCGAGGCGAATCTCGGGCGACCCGAACTCGGATTCCTCCGTGGCGATTCTGAGGTCACAGGCCAGCGCCAACTCCAGTCCCGCGCCCAAACAGTAGCCGTCCACCTTGGCGACGGTCGGGCGCTCGAAGTCGTTGACCGTCTCGAACGTCGGCGTCACGTCCATGAAGTCCGTCGGGGTGGCGTCGGCGAACCCGCCGATGTCGGCCCCGGCGCTGAACGCCCGGTCGCCAGCGCCTTCGAACGTGACGCACCGAACCTCGTTCACGTCGACCGACGTGAGCAGGTCGTCGATTTCGCCCAACAGGTCCGCAGAGAGGGCGTTCATTCGCTCCGGCCGGTCGAGTTCCACGGCGAGCAGTCCGTCCCCTGTGAGGTCGTAGTTCAAAAATCGGTAGTCGCCGGGCCCGTCGCCGCTCGTGCCGTACTCGTGGAAGCCTTCTCCCGCGTCCTCGCCGGTCTTCCCCGCCTCGACCAGTTCGACGAGGTAGTCGTCGGGGTCGAATCGGTCCTCGCCCGTCTCCTCGTGCAGGGTTTCGAGTTTGTCGAGGACGACGTCGAGGCCGAGTTTGTCCCCGCGTCGGCAGATGCCCTCCGGGAAGCCGAGGCCGAGGCGGACGCCGGTGTCGATTTCGTCGGGTCGCGCCACGCCGTCGCCGACCAGTCGCGCCGCCTCGTTGACCATCCGCGCTTCGATTCGGAGGGTCTCGAACCCCTCGCCGTCACCGAGTTCGTAGTTGACCCCTTCGCCGTCCTCGTACTCGTAGTACCCCCGTCCCGTCTTTCGACCGAGTTCGTCGTTCTCGACCTTTTCGGCCATGATGGGCGGAATCTCCCGCCCCGATTCGTTGCGGACGTGGTAGCCCACGTCGATGCCCGTGAGGTCCATGAGTTCGAACGGCCCCATCGGGTAGCCCCGCTGGTGGACCATCGCGGCGTCCACCTCGCGTACCGTGGCCTCGTCGTTCGACACCATCCACGCCGGTTCGTCGCCGAACGGCCCGAGCACCGTGTTGACGACGAAGCCGCGGACGTCCTTGCGCACGTAAATCGGCGTCTTGCCGAGCGACTGTGCGAACTCGTAGGCCGCTTCGGCCGTGTCGTCGCTCGTCCGGTCGCCGTAGATGACCTCGACCAAATCCATCTTCACTGGCGGGTTGAAAAAGTGCATTCCAACCACGTCCTCCGGCCGCGAGGTCGCTCCCGCCATCTCGGTGACGCTCAGACTGGACGTGTTCGACGCCAGAATCGCGCCCTCCGGCGCGAACTCGTCGAGGTCGGCGAAAACGTCCTTCTTGAGGTCCATCCGCTCGGGCACCGCCTCGATAACGAGGTCCGCGTCCGCGACCGCCGATTCCAACTCGACCCCCGTGTCGATGCGGTCGAGCACGTCCTCGGCCGGTTCGTCGAGGCGTCCTTTCTCGGCAAACTTCTCCAGACTCCACTCGATGTTCCCGTATCCGTCCGCGACGAACTCCTCTTTCACGTCGCGCATGGTCACGTCGTATCCGGCGATGGCGGCGACTTCCGTGATTCCGTGCCCCATGTTTCCGGCCCCGAGAACCGTCACTCGCGCAATGTCCGTGTCCGTCATGCGACCGACCGTTTCGGCCCGCGGTATCTTAACTCCACCGCGGGGCTGTTATTTCTGTAAGCGAAAAGTGTACATTTCACAAGTATCGGTGCTATAGAGGCCTTTTCAAAAGCAGTTTGTTAAATTTCACTCATCTCGTTCACCCCGCCGCGGGGTCCTCACAGCGGTTCCTCGCCGTCCAATATCCCCTTCGCGCGTCGGGCAAGGTCCGGAACGCGCTCCTCCATCTTCGGGTACATCGGGTCGTCGCTGTTGCCTTCGAGGTAGCGCCGGTAGAACATCTCGCCGAGCGCCGCGAGTTTGTACACCGCGAGCGCCCGGTAGAACCGGTCGTGGTCGTACTCGATGCCCGTCTCGCGCTCGTACCGCTCGACGAGTTCCCGGCGAGTCGGATACGCCGCCGCCTCCATGAACGTGGCCGTCAGTTCCGGGGTCGCCGGGTCGGGGTCCCCGGCGTCGCGCCAGTAGGACAGCATCCACCCGAGGTCGGCCAGCGGGTCGCCGAGCGTCGCCATCTCCCAGTCGAAGACGCCGACGATTTCGGGCGGCGTCTCCGGCCCGTACATCACGTTGTCGAGTTTGTAATCGCCGTGAACCAGCGCGTGTTCGTGCTCCGTCGGGCAGTGTTCGACCAACCACTCGCCGACCGTCTCCAGGCGAGACGGGGGAGCCAGCATCACTGGCCGGTATACGCTCGAGGAGTTCCCGAAGGTGCATAAATTAGTGTCCGATGGTGATCCTCTCGTCATCACGGACATGCTAACAGATACTCGTCTCACAGCTACAGATCGCGACAACTTCGATGCGCTTGACTTTCGCTCGAGCGTCTTTGTACCACTCGTCAAGGACGGTCAACTGGTAGCCGTGTTCTCTGTCGGTCAATCTACGCCTCGCGAGTGGACAGACACTGAAATCGCGATGGTCGAAGAAACAGCCGAACGCACGTGGGCGGCCGTCGAACGCGCCAACGCCGAACAAGCCCTCCGTGAGAGCGAGGAACGCTATCGCACGCTGTTCGAATCAATTGACGAGGGTTATTGTATAATCGAAGTGCTCTTCGATGAGGACGAGGACCCGGTGGACTACCGCTTTTTGGAAACGAACCCCGTGTTCGAAGAACAAACGGGGCTTGTCGATGCGAAAGGCAAATTGATGCGGGAATTGGAACCGCATCATGAGGAACATTGGTTCGAAACGTATGGTCGAATCGCGCTAACGGGTGAGCCAGAGCGATTCACGAACGAAGCAAAATATCTGGACGAACGATGGTATGATGTCTATGCGTTCCGCATCGGTGAACCTGAGAAACGGAAGGTCGCTATTCTATTCAACGATATCAGCGATCGCAAACACACACAGAGGTCTCTCGAACGGCTGAATGACGCGAGCCGTGAATTGATGACTGCCGATACACAGGAAATTACCGAACGGGCTGCCGCCATCACACAGCGCGTGCTCGGGCTTGACTACACCGCACTGTGGGAGTATAACGAGAGGACCGGTGAACTCCAACTGGCTACTACCGTCACCAGCCGAAAAATAGACGACGAGACCATTCGGTATCCTGATGGTTTTTCCGAACAGGTCTGGCAGACGTTCATCAGCGATGATGTCGAGATCTGCACCGACCTCTCACCCATTCCCGAGAATTTGATGTCGGAGTCACCAGTGCGAAGTAACGTTCTCATTCCGCTCAGCAGAAAGGGCGTTATCTATGCAGGATCGATGGACCCAGAAACGTTCGACGAAACGACAGTTGATCTCGCAAGGACGCTTGCAGCGACTCTCGAAACAGCATTAGAGCGCGCTGAAGGAGAACAGCAGTTAGCACAGCAAAACAGGGACTTGGCATACCTCGACCAGTTATACTCCCTCATGTGGAAGATTGACCAGAAACTGGTGCAGGCCGGTACGGTCGAATCGATCGACCGAGCTGTCTGTGAGCAACTGGCCGATTCTGACCTCTTCGAGTTTGCGTGGATCGGCGAATTTGATGCAATCAGGAATACAATTACTCCCCGCCAGTGGGCTGGTATCGATAGTAGCTATCTGGATGACCGCACGATTACCATCGACGCGAACGCGACCAACCAAGATCCTGTGGCTGACGCAGTGAGCACTCAAGACTCACAGATCGTCGCCGATGTTGCCACCGATAAACGACTTGCTGCCTTTCGGGAAACCATTCTCGCCCGTGGTGCCCGTTCCTGCATCAGTGTTCCACTGATTTTTGAGGACACACTGTATGGCGTTCTAACCGTCTTTGCCGCGCAGCTGCAGCCCCATGAACGCAATCAACGTGTACTAGATGAACTTGGGCGAACGATCGCGCACGCAATCAATGCTGCTCAGAAAGAAGAGACAGTCCGAACGGACAATGTTGTCGAACTCACAATCCAGTTTCAGGAACCAGGAACGGTGCTCGCACGGCTCGCTCGGAATGCTGATGTGAAGTTCCAATTCAAGGGAATTGTGCCCGATGGGAACGATTCTTCGCACGTGTTTTTCACCGGGAGTCGGACGTCGGCCGATGAGATTCATGCTGCAGGAAGGAATTTAGCCGCCATTACTAGGATAACTCGTGTCGCCGAGAATGATGAGACGTGTATGTTCAGAGCGACTGTGTCAGGCTCAACGCTGGCATCACAGCTTGCCACGCAGAAAGGCGCAATGCGCACACTCACATTCGATAGAAACGCTGCAATCGCGATCGTTGATCTCCCATCTACCGCTGATGTTCGGCCGTTTGTTGATGAGCTCCAGCGCACCTATTCCTCGGTGAAGATTATGTCTCATCGCTCGCGGGACCGTTTACCAGAATCTGTGCAAGATGTCCAGATGGCGATCAGAGAGCCACTTACCGAGCGTCAAGCAGACGTGCTCAAACTTGCGTATCTGAGCGGATTTTTCGAATCACCACGGGAGAGTACAGGCCAAGAGATTGCTGACTTGCTGGATGTTTCCGCACCAACATTCACTCAACACCTCCGGGCAGCTGAGCGAAAAGTCTTCGCGCTTGCCTTTGACGAAGAGTGACACAGTCTCTCGAACTCATTGTTTAGGTGCTCGATTGACTTGGATCTCAGTATCATGGTAGAAGTCGCTTGTAACTCCACCTCTTAACAGAATTATTGACCAAGAATACGTCCGGTGAGAAGTGGCTTACTAATCTAGAAATGACACTCCCAGAAGATCGGGTTGGATACGACCCAGAGACGAAAACTTACTATGCCCAATTCGATACGGCGACTTTAATACCGACAATCATTCAATCAGTTGCAGCCGTTACTGGGAAACCATCTCAGGAGCTTGACCCATTGTATGAGGTGATTGACCCAGATGCTCTCGAAAAGTTGTTTGACAATCCTAGACACAACTCACCCGAACATGAGGGTGTGTATGTCTCGTTCAAGTTTGCCTCGTGCAAACTCTCAGTTAGCTGGGACGGTGAGATTCGAATTACTCCGCCTCACGATGTGGACATCATCGAGTGATCGAATCACGATGTCACCGTGGAGATAAAGCGGTCAGTTAGCGTTGGCAACGACTATATTTCGGGAAAGAATGCGTTCAGAAATGCCATCTTTGTTTGCTCATAATGGAGTGCTCCCGTTGGACACCGTTCGATCACCAGCGCCACCTCGTCAGCGTCAGCATTGTCGACGTCGATCCATGGTCGCTGGCTTGGATCAAACTCTCCGGGAAGCTCCTCCACACACACACACACACTCCCGGACTCATCGAAGTCACCAATGAGAGTCACGAGAACCCGGCAGAGCACCAATACGTGGTCTCCATCGACGATGTGACTGAAGAACTGATGGCCTGTACGTGCCCGCACCACATCCACCGCAACGCATTCTGTAAACACATGGCCGCCGTCGAAAACGCAACCGACGACGGGACGCTCAACGCCTTCCCGTCGGAGGACGAAGACGATACCAACCCCGAAGACTGCGACTGTGACGGCCTGAATGGCTTCCCGTGTTGGCCGTGCGTGCGAACGGGACGAAAAGAACTGCCGAACTAACCACCGCTTCAGCTCTTTTTATCCATGGTACGGTAGGTGACGTTCTCGGGCATTACCGACCAGCGAACGCTCACTGGGAAGTCCACTGCAGTAAGCACCGATATCCCAGTGATAATAGCCGTTCTGTTCAACCGGGTGTACCGGATATCGTCATCGAGCACTTCCTGGCCCAACTAGCGATGGCTTTAGTTGGGAGATTTCGAAGCGCGTACGACAGCCATTGCGGTAGTTGGTTCGATGCTTGCATTTGCAGGCGAATAGACTACTGTCGTTCACCCAGTTTATCACATACAGATTTACGCATGTCTTCATCCGTTCGCGCCCCACTGATGAAGGGTTGTTTGAACTAAGTAACCAGTCCTGCAACGGTGTCCTCGGTGAAGTCACGTGTGGGTTGGTGCGTGGAACGTGTCCCTGTAGATATGTACACTACAACAAAAAACCATGAAGCGATTCTCCAGCCGGAATTCCCAGCAAGACGTGATGCTTGATCAGATACTCGACGCGCTAGCCCAGCAGCGTCGACGCCGAATACTGATAGCGCTCGCTACGGACAATCCACGCCACGAAGACGAATTCAACAGCGAGAATGAGGCTCTGAACCGATCGCGTTCCCGTAATTACCACGTCCATCTCCCAAAACTGGCCGATGCCGGATTCATTGAGTGGGATCAAGAGGAAAACACTGTCATGCGTGGCCCGCGTTTCGAGGAGATACAGCCCTTCCTCGAATTAGTCGAAGAATATGAAGATACATCGTCTGATGACGGGCCAGAATATTGAATCGGCAAGTCAGTTTAATTCTCCGGAACCACGTCGGGCATAGTACAAATGGAGACAGCAGTTTCCATCGATAACGATACCGCTTGTGACCGATTTCTCCGATAAATCTGTGGTAATGCGAGCGACTCAAACGGAAGCAATTGAGTGCGACCGTCCGGCACGAACTCATCCACTCCTGGCAGTATCACGAGTTCGGCGACGCGGATCACGGGCGAACGTTTGACCGGTGGACCGATGCTCTCGACACAACCCAGCACTGCGAGCGGTTCACATCGCCGAAGTGGTGGCACATCTGCGAGGACTGCGGCGGTCGGATTCCGCGCTACCGACGCTCGAAGACCGTTCGTAACCCGGAGCAGTACAGGTGTAGCAAGTGCAGTGGTTCACTCCTTGTCGAAGAGGGCGACGACCACCGACCAATTCTCATTCAAGTAGTTCTCGCGACAAGCAGTAGATACGAGGAAGATTTTCGCAAGCTGCTGATTTCTGCGTGAGTCAATTCTATCCTTCTTGCTTCAGATTTTAAGCCAGTAGTGAGTTAGTAGATCATACTAACCTTCGTGTTTCCACTTCTCTTCGACTGGCGACGATCTCTGACCCTATGTTCGGTAGCAGTGTGTCTACTCCGAGGAATGCCCTTTTCGCACTACTCGTCTGTTTCAGTCAGCTCGTCTGTTTCAGTCAGTGAACGTTCACCGTCTGACTCTGGTTCTGATTCGGTCTGGTGGAACGTAATCTGTCCACTGCTATCGATTCTGACGCGGTATGCATCGTAGGTGAACAGCACCCGTCCATTCGTGTCACGCGGCGTTTCACCAGCTTTTGGTCCGAAGAGCGTATCAAGAGCCTCGGGGTCGACAAACTCCGAGAGCAGTGCGAGTTCAGTTGGGTCAGCGTCGTTCAGTGTCGCAACTGCCTTGATGAGTTCTTCACTGACGTTGTCTGTTATCGGATCAAACTCAGTCTGGTAGGCCTCATCGTCTGTTTGCTTGTGCTCGTCGTTGGAATGGGGATGTTCGGTCATGGTGTGGGTGCGAGAAGTGATAACTATAGAATGCACCCACACATGGCATGTGAAACAGCCAGACTGTTTCTGAAAGGTTTGTTTCCCCGCCTGAAAACAGATACACAGTATGTCCTTGCTTCTTCGTCAGAGAAACCTATGCACACCAGTCACATAAAGCTCTGGCTGGGAATCGAACACAATTGAAGTGAAGGATACTCCGTGCCACTCGTACATCCGTCCCTCACGAACACAAACGATACAGCAGAAGGGAGTCAGCCGCCGTACGCAGTCGGCTCAGACACCGTAATCCACCCATTACTCGCAACCTCGACGTGATACTGGTTATATCGGAAGGAAACACTCCCCTCACTATCACGGGTCTGCCCGGCGACCTTCGGCCCGAAGAAGCCGTCTTCAATCGCGGCAATATCCACACACTCGTATAACGGGGGATCTTTGATCTCTGTCGGCACTACGTCTGCGGCATCTGCGATTGCGAAGATGATTTCGGTGGTGAGATCGCGATGGCTCTCGCGTTCAAAATGCGCCTGTACCAAAAACGTCATGTCGGGATCATCGTTTCCATCCGGTGCAAGTTTGGTACCATCCTCGGTGTGGTCATTACTTGAGGTCATCTGTCGTCCTCCGTGTGAAAGTATCCTATCGTACTGTCGAGCCCGAGGCAGTAATACCTCTTTGGGCAGCCATGGGTTACCGAGTGTCCTCCCGGTCGGACTCGCTGCGAGCGTGTGTTTCTTGCCGATTGTCGAGACTGCCGCCGGCACCCTCCAACGCCGCCAACACCTGTACGGCATGCGGACCAGGAGTGATCATCTCAGTCTCGTCATCAAACTCTATCACGTCCAAGTCGACGAGTTTCGGCACGTGGGAGTGATAGAGCGATGTATACATCTCCTGGCGCGTGAGCGTCGCGATGTTCGCCTCTACGGTGTCGGTCTCCCAGGCAGCGAGCTTAGTCGCAAGGTCATCGAGTGACCATTCGGTTGCTTCGGCGAGGGTATAGACGAGGTAGCGTCGTCGTGGATGGGAAATCGCCTCGAATACGGGTTGTAATTCGAGGACAACTTCCGAGACATCGATGTCGAGATCACGCTCGGCAGCACTCTCCCCGGTGGACTGACTGGAATCGTTCTCCCACTCGTCGGGAGGTGGCTCGTTCCCCGCCATAGTCGATGCTGAGGCGTCAAACAAAAAAAAAATACCGGTAGACACTGTTTTTCCGACCATATTGGACAGATACGCACTTCATCGCTGTATCGTACTATCTATGGGTACTGGTATGTTCCAAACGCGACCATTTGGAGTCACCTAGTAAAGACTAGCGGTGCTGTTCTTCTGTCGGTAGCAGATGTACCCACGTCTGCCTAGTGCACCATGGAGCAGTAAATGTCCAATACAGAACGTTCGTCAACTGAGAGTGATCAAGCTGCTGTCGTGGTCGTGTTCCAGCGGCCATAGCCGCGTTGTTTGGCCTGCTGCTGTTTGCGAATGAACTCCTGGCGTTTGCTGAACTGACCGTCTGGCACGCGAGCGTAGCCGATACGAACTAAATCAGTGTTGAACATGAAATTGCCGATGTAGACGTACGCTTGCATGTGACCGTCATCTGTTGCATCCACCTGTGGGTCAGAGACGACTGTCACGACTTGGTGATCCATTTGGGACTTCGTATAGCGAACTGCTTTCGTGTGGATGGGACTGCTCTCAGGGACGCTCACACCGATCAAATCAACAGTGCGGTTCTTCCCATCGTATTTGATCTGGAGTGTTGTTGGATCGACGACTTTGGTTACGCGTGCTTGGAAGCACTCGCTATTCTCTGGAGTATCAATGTTCGCCGTCGTTGGCTGTCGTAGATACGTTGTCTGGGTCTGAGTGTCCGTGGCGGCTGTGGACTCTGTGGTTGGTTCTGGTGTCGCTGTGGTCGTGCTAGCGACCGAGGTCGTCGGTGTTTCTATTCTCGTCGTTGTTGTGGCGTCACTACTACCACCGAATCCAAGCCCACCGAGACAGCCTGTGAGGATGATGACCAGGACAAGTCAGAAAAGGGGAGGGATCGCTGCATACTGGAGATGGTTACTCCGTGTTGATATAGTATATTTATCAAGAACGGCATGATCTACCGGTAAAACTCATCCAAAGCTGAAGTGAAATTATCAATTTTTCGTTTATCGCGTAAAACGAACCCATGTTCGTCAGATCGATGGGGACGGTACGGACACTCGGTCTGTATCTCAACCCTATTTTCCGATTGCTGAGATTCGAAGGTATGTTTTTGTACCATGACAGTATCCTCACCAAACTCAAACTGTCTAACGGACTGATAGAGGATATTCATTGCTAAGTGACCTATATATACTCCTGATTGAGATGAAATCCCACACTGATCGCATTTCGCCCTGGGCACTAAAATCTGGATATGCGATAAGTGGGTAGTTGACCACCGCTTCAGCTCTTTTTCACCATGGCACGCCAAGTGACGGTCTTGGAGATCACCGCCCAGCGAACGCTCACCGAAAGCGCGAACGCTGTGACTGACGATACCCCCAAGACGTCGACAGCCCTACTCGACCGAGCACGACAGCACGCGGCCGACGTTGCCACCGAACACTTCCCGGATCTATCGGCCGAAGCAATCGACTGGGAGGTCTCACACCGAGCCCAACGACAGGCGGGCGTCACAAAATACGACCCGACAACAGAGGCAATCACGATTGTGCTGACCTGGACGGCCTACAAACAACATGGGTGGGAGCAATTCAGCGAAACCGTCCGGCACGAACTCATTCACGCCTGGCAGTACCATGAATTCGGCGAGGCGGACCACGGCGCAACATTCACCCGCTGGACGGAAGATCTCGATACCACAAAGCACTACGAACGCTTCACTACGCCCAAGTGGTGGCTTGTGTGCGAGGACTGTGGCGGTCAGATTGCCCGATATCGACGCTCGAAAACAGTGCGCAACCCTGAACAGTACAGTTGTAGTCAGTGCGGCGGTGCAATTCGCGTTGAAGAGGCCAACAGCCACTAACAAATTCTCGTTTAAGTAGTTCTCGCGATAAGCAGTAGATACGAGGAAGATTCTCACGGACTACTGCTTTCTGCCTGAGTTCTTGCTATCGCTCCTAGTTCACAGAAGAGCCTGTACTCGTTAGTATTGTATACTAATTCTCGGTAGCCCAATTTCTCACTGTAACGCACCCCAAGCAGAAGAGCTATTACGAATTATGCATAACTCATAACTACGATGGCACAGTCTGCTGCCTCCACCGATTCGATACCAATTGCGCAACTCCAGACAGTCGTCGAACTACTGGAGAACCCAACACTAGCGCGAATCTACACCTACGCACTCCGTTCTGACGGCGCTACTGTCGCGGACTTCGTCACTGAACTTGACGTTCCACAGGGGACCGCCTACGACTACGTGCGAACACTCGAGGCTTCGGGACTACTGACGAAACAAGAAGACAACCGCCCTTACGAATTCGAAGCCGAACCGCTCTCGCTCACACTGACGACAGACGGCGAGACGCGAACCATCACGGACGAACTCGTGGATGCCGCAGCACGACGCACAGAAAACGGGGACATCGACGTCTACATCGACCGACATGGCATCGATGGCCTCGCAACTGCCCTAGAGTACGCTCGTGAGTTCGTGGATGGCACCGTCAATCACCGAATCATGGCTCGGGAACTGGACCTCTCGCCACTCGAAGCCGAGATAATTTTGCAGGCCCTTGAGCCGGTCATCCGTGCCCACTCCGACGACGAATGACGACGTACATCGCAGACACGGGTGTCTTCGTCCGGTGTGGTGGCCCAGACAACCAAAAGTACCAACGCCTTCGCCGCGCTGTCCGACAAGCTGGTGTCTCGCTGCTCGCCCCTCGTCGCGTGTATGAGGAACTCGGTGGTGATCCTGACGATGAAGCATATCCATCGAGCAACAGTCGTTGGCAAGAGGGAGTTGACGAAGGATGGATCCGAATTGCCGATGAACTCGATCATACCAATCCACGAGTTTCGCGAGTGATGGATGCAGCTCGACGATTTATCGCGAACGACACGGACCGACCTGAGGATACAATCGAAAAGACAGATACTGCACTTATCGGCCTCGCAGCCCAGCTCTTCGACACTCGTCAAGCAGACTCCGTTGTCCTCTTCACCACAGACAAGCCAGCAGGACGGGCGGCAGAATCACTGCTTCCCAGCCATGGGTTTACAAACGACGTTGAATATCGGTATGTCAGTGTCGAATTCCTCGAGACGATAACTGCCACCGAGTTCGACGACTAAGGAATAACTTCTCCTTACAGAATCGGTTTGCAGAACGCGCACAGGCCGAACAGTTCTCCTTCGACGTCGATGCCCCCGGAATGGTCGACGTCACCAACGAGAGCCACGAGGACCCCGCAGACCACCAGTACACAGTCTCCATCGACGACGTGACCGACGACCTGATGGCCTGCACGTGTCCACACCACGTCCATCGCAACGCCGTCTGCAAACACATGGCCGCCGTCGAAAACGTAACCGACGACGGGACGCTCGATGTGTTCCCCTCGGAGGACGACAACCGTATCAGTGGTCCGCACACTGGCTACGACAAGTACGGCAACGTCGATCACAACTACTGGACGTGTGAGGATTGTGGTGCGGAAGCCACTCGGAAGGGCGCTCTCACTGACTGCTGCTAACCCTGTCTCTCTTTTTCATTTATGTCACGCCAAACAACGCTGTCCGATGGTGCCCAGCGAACGCTCACAGAAAGCGCGGTTGGTTCGACCGAACGCAACGACACACCGATGACTGAGCGCGACCTGCTTGACCGTTCCCAACAGCATGCGGCGGACGTCGCGGCCGAATACTTCCCATCCCGGTCGGTCAACGCGATTCCGTGGGACGTGTCGCACCGTGACGGCAAGCAGGGGTGACAAAGGACGGTCCCGGTACGGACAGGATTACGAACACGCACAGCTGGGAGCAATTCACCCAGTAATCTACTCTTGTCTTCGAACGACCACAGTATCTCTAGTAATGGAAATGTGGCACCCGTTAAAGCTGAACGTCACCGAATGCTCCTTGTGGCCGGGTCGTCTCCTCGATTCACCGAACAGGCCGTCAAGGTGAACAGGATCCATCACAAAGTAGAGTGGATCGAGGTCAATTACCGGCGTGTTCGTCAGGTCGGCAGTTGCCCGAACAACTGCTTCGCTCGGTGATTCTCCCTCCCCGATTTCATAGGTGATCTCGGTGGTTTGGGTGTCAGTTTCATTATCATTTGATGAATCGTGTGTCATTGTTACGAATGGATCTCACTTTGGAAATCGGCACTCTGGTAGTCGAGGTGGTCGAGTCGTGGTCCAAGTAAATCTCGAACGAGGACAACCAGCGGGTTGTCTTCGCCGTCTCCAACCATTGCTCTCTCCTCTGGGTAACTGCCATCGGAGTTCGGTTCATCCAGAATGGCGAGCATGACCTTTCGACGATCAACGAGAATCAGGCGACCGACCCTCGGGTACCCCGATGGCGCTTTCAACCATGCACGCTGGGGTTCCCAAAGCGTGACTTCGGGCAGACGTTTGCGACAGAGATCGCAGACCTCGGGATTCTGTGATCCAAGATACAGCTCTACACCTCGGTTGATAGCGTCTTCCGCGTGGCTAAGACACTCCTCTTCGAGCAAATCAGCGCTGACGTACATGCAGAACAGTTCCTCCTCCGCCTCATCAGCAAGTTGTTTGCCGTACTCGATCGCTGCCTGATGGCCTTCGAGAACCCCGACCGAGTTCTCGGTAGATTGGGAATCGGTTGGAAACTTCGCCAGCAACTGGTCAAAAACATCCTCGTCGAGCCAGTCGATCTCAGTTCCTACATCGGGACGAGACAAAACGACGTTCTCCTCTGGATCGTAGTCAATTACCCCGTATTCTGCGAGTCTTGGGAGAGAGTTATGATGCAACGAGAGCTGTTCCTGTTTGAGCTGACGGTCGTACTCGTCAGCGCTGATCATCGTCTCATCTCGTTTGACTAGCTGTTCGGCCAGCTCGGTTACGTGGAGCGGCCCTGTGGCATCTTCAAGCACAGCCAGTATCTCCTGATAGTGGGGATCGGACAAAATAGCCGTCCTATTTCGACGCATATTGCTAGTCATATTATTCCAACACTATAGCTCAACATCAATAAGTCGTCTGGCCCGTGACAGGCTGTAGTAAGACCGGCAAGCTAATGGCCTGCACCTGCCCGCATCACGTCCACCGCAATGCCTACTGCAAACACATGGCTGCCGTCGAGAACGCAACCGACGACGGGACGCTCGACGCATTTCCATCGGAGGACGACAACGAGACCAAACCAGAGGACTGTGACTGCGACAGTCTCGGTGGCTTCCCGTGTTGGCCGTGCGTGCGAACGGGATGGAAAGAACTGCCGAACTAACTCTATTCTCTTTTTATGATCCGTCGATAACCGCTAACAGAATTTCCCAACTATTATTACTCTGACGTTTAGAGAGATAACAACCGACAAGGGATGTCTCCATCCTTCTACGCACCACTTATACCGCTGAATTCAGTTGTTTCCTGCTGATTTGTGCGGAGAGAGATAGATCGTTCCTCGGCTGTCGACCGTGACGTGATACGCGTTGTAGGTGAATTCCACCTGACCGTCGGTTCCACGCGGTGTGCCGTCTTCTCGTGGCCTAAATAGTGCATCAAGTGCTTCTGGATCAATAAAATCAGCGAGAAGTGGTAGCTCGACAGGATCCGTGTTGTTGAGTGTTGCGACAGCCTTGATGAGCTCCTCGCTGGCGCTATCGGTACTGGGATCAAACTCGGTAGAATCGGTGTCAGTGGTCCCCAGCTCTCGATTCTCGTTGTCCAACGATGTATCATCACTCATGGTGGATATGGAAGCATAGTTTGTAGTGAGCTGTATAAACAGAATACCGGCTATATTCGGCATTCAGAGATGCTATGTCACCAATATGCGTTCAGATCGACTCTATCGTGCGAAAAAGACGAGGTGGCTAGGAGTGACTACCCGTCTATAGAATGAGATGGTGACGGCCTGAATGGCTTCCCATGTTGGCCGTGCATGCGAACGGGACGGAAGGAACTGCCGAACGAACTACCGCTTCAGTCTATTTTATCCATGGCACGCCAAGTGCCGGTCTCGGATATCACCGACCAGCGACCGCTCACCGAAAGCGCGAACGCTGCGACCGACGATACACCGGAGACACCGACAGCCCTCCTCGACCAAGCACAACAGCACGCAGCCGACGCCGCCGAGTACTTCCCTGCCCTGCCGGTCGAAGCGATCAACTGGGAAGTCTCACATCGAGCGCAACGACAGGCGGGCGTCACGAAATACGAGCCGACAACAGAGGCGATTACCATTGCACTGACCTGGAAGGCTTACGAACAACACGGATGGGAGCAATTCAGTGCGACCGTCCGGCACGAACTCATTCACGCCTGGCAGTATCACGAGTTCGGCGACGCGGATCACGGCACAACGTTCGCCCGCTGGACGGACGCCCTCGATACTTCGCAACACTGCGAACGCTTTACTACACCAAAGTGGTGGCTTGTGTGCGAGGACTGCGGCGGACGGATTGCCCGATATCGACGCTCGAAGACCGTCCGAAACCCGGAGCAGTACAGCTGTAGTGAGTACGGCGGTGCAATTCGCGTCGAAGAGGGCGATAGTCACTGACTGATTCTCGTTTAAGTAGTTCTCGCGATAAGGAGTAGATACGAGGAAGATTTTCACGGATTACTGCTTTCCGCGTGAGCTACTTCCATCGCTTTTGCTTCGGATTAAGAGTGCACTTTCGTTAGTTGCCCATACTAACAAACGATGCTCATTCTGACAACGAGTGACACTCAACAAAGGGCCGTGAATATTACTCGAAGACGTACTGTGTCATCGTTTCGACCGCAGTGTCCACAAACTCCTCGGCCAGTCAAGCAACTGCACGGTCAATATCAATGTCCATGAGCGAAACGACAGCCCACGGAGAGACAAACGACTCTCGATTCAATGTGCCCGCCTCGAATTCGTTCGCTAGTGAGAGCCCTTCGGGATACTCCTTCGTCGTAATTCCAAGCGCGATGTACTGTTGCCCGGCAAACGGATGGTCCTGCCCGCTAATAATCAAATATGGTCGTCGAGGTGTATTTCCAAACGGATCAGAAGCGATGACCACGGCACCACGGTCATACATTACTCCTCCTCCGTCGAAGAGCTCTCTTGCTCCTGCTCGTCAAGATCCGGAAGATCATCGTCCCAGTCCGGGTTCTCGTCGTAATAGTCGCCCTCGAACTGCATCGCGACGGTTTCTAATCCGATGAGACTCGCCGTATGGGCATCGTACGCTTCAGGGTTGATTGCCCAGTACTCACCCTTGTGCCGGACGAGTCCCCGCGTCTCGAGTCGACTCAGTGTGGTTCCAACACTCCCACGGGGGATATCGAGTTCCTCAGCCAATTCACCAGCACGGTATCCCAACTCTGGATCGTCGGCAAGAAACTCGAGGATATACCGTCCGTTCGTGTTTTCATTCGGTAGCTCTGTTGGGTGGTAGCTCTCGAAGTCGACGGGCATACGTAACAGTATGTAATCAAACGTAATAAGACTGCTGTAGTAGACGCCACAGGTACGAAACGATGCACCAAACATAGTCTCCATCGACGACGTGACCAACGAACTGATGGCTTGCACGTGTCCGCACCACGTTCACCGGAACGCCTACTGCAAACACATGGCCGCTGTCGAAAGCGCGATGAATGGGACGCTCGACGCCTTCCCGTCGGAGGACGACGACGATGCCGAACCAGACGATTGCGATTGTGAGGGTCTCAACGGCTTCCCGTGCTGGCCGTGCGTTCGTGCGGGTCGCGAAGAACTGCCGAACTAGCTTCTTCTTCCTTCCGTGTTTTGACGCACCAACACGATTGAAATCTACCTCAGACGGAAGGTATTACAATCAGGTGACACCAAAAGAGAAGTCTACTAATTTATGTGTCGCCGGACGAAGGGACACCGTATGTCCGCACCGGATCGACGTACTGTTCTCATGTCGTTCGGTTTGCTCGCTCTCAATGGTCTCGCTGGCTGTTCGTTCGTTCAGTCCAAACGGCCACCGGCAGGAAGTCTTCGCTTCGAAAATGAGGACGATCTCCCCCACTCGATCACCATCCGTGTTACCGACGTTGGGGCAGAAATCGCTCGAAAATCAGGCGAAAAACCTGAACCGAGCGGAGATGTAATCGTCCCACCCTCCCAGCGAACACTTACTGCATCGACGGTCGTCAAACCGGGTGAACGCCACACGTATAAGAGCGTCTTCACAGAACCCGTGTGGTACGCCGTCCAGTTTACAGTCGATGGTCGAGAGCCTGTCAACGATGCTGGTAGAACGGTGTTTCACCCTGCGCCACCCAATCGTGAAGATGGGAACTTTCTCTCCGGGACTGTTTCCAACTCGGGTGAGTTCTCATGGATAATCGGTGGGACGAACAACGCCGGTTCGTTTGAATTCGGAGCTAATATGGCTGAGAACTGACCCAAATCAAAGCTACCTATTATATCGATCTTTTCCTCCATCTAATATTGACGTTCTCGGATATCACTGACCAGCGAACGCTCACCGAAAGCTCGAACGCTACGATCGACGATACCCCCGAGACACCGACGGCCCTCCTCGACCGAGCACGACAGCACGCGACCGACGTCGTCACCGAGCATTTTCCTGACTTACCGGTCGAAACGATCGACTGGGAGATTTCACACCGGGCCCAACGACAGGCAGGGGTCACGAAGTACGACCCGACGACACACGAGATCACGATTGCACTCACATGGGACACCCCGATGGAAATACCTCATGTCCCGCCGACCCAATTCGGAAGCTACGAACACTATTTCATCGCGCAGGCAACCAAGACTGGCCCCTACTGATGGATGACCTTGACTCAACGACGGCGCTCGCCACTCCGCGTGGATACCGTGCTATCGGTATGGTCTCCCATCCAGAGCGGGACTCGGGCACCTACGTACACACGGTTTCCCCGGCGATACGACACGTTTCTGTACATTGACGAGACGGAAAGCGCTGCAGCCGTTTGATGTCCATGTGAATCGTGACGCGGTACCCGAGTTGTACACCGGGGGACTCTAGAGCCAAGTCACACTCTGTAGTCGTGGCTAATCGCTCACCATCGGCACTGTAAGAACGGGGACGTCGGCCAACCGAACTACTCGCTCAGTTACGCTCCCAAGGAGGTAGCGGTCGAGGCCAGTTCGGCCGTGAGTT
>NZ_MEIH01000383.1:0-3780 GCF_001723155.1 Haladaptatus sp. W1 | reverse complement strand
TTGTAGAGTTGCCTACAAATATCTCGGTGGCGGTCCAACTCCTCGCGGTGGGCGTCGGACGGCTTGAAACGGTACTTGTAGGCGTAGTACATTCTACTCGCGTTCCTCGATGAGTTCGTCCAACTGCTCGCGGACGAACGACGAGAGTTGAGGTGTTGGTCCTCAATCCACTCGTCTTGGTCTTCGCGGATGGTGATTGTCTTCCGTTTCACCGTAATGCACAGAATGCACGCCACACGTATGATGCTTTGGTGAGGCGTTGGCCTGTGGGCCGAGCGTCGAATGTGTTTGAGAACTGTGCGGCGCTGTATCCCCTCCCTGCTCGCTCCCGTTGGTCGCTCGCTGAGGAAGGGGGCTTAGCGCCTTGATTCAGCTAAAACGGGGGCATCGAACCGGACGGGACGGGTCGAAATCGCCGTGCGTAAGAAGCAGGTCAGCGTTCAGTTTCGCTCGTGTCGCCCTTCCTCGAACTCCTCGACCACTTTGTCACAGAAGGCGGGCAAGTCGTCGGGGTTGCGACTGGTGACCAGTCCCTCGTCCACGACGACTTCCTCGTCCACCCATTCCCCACCCGCGTTTCGAATGTCCGTCTGTAAACTCGGGTAGGAGGTCAGCGTCCGGCCCTCGACGACACCGGCCTCGACCAGCGTCCACGGACCGTGGCAGATGACGCCGATGGGCTTGCCCGCGTCGAAAACGTTCCGAATCAACTGTACCGCGTCGCTGTCCGCACGGAGTCGTCCGCCCCGACGGCACCGCCCGGAATCAACAGGGCGTCGTAGTCGTCGGCGGAAACCTCCGAAAACGTCCGTTCGACCTCGTAGGTGTCGCCGTCGTCGAGGTCGTTGTTGACGGTCCGAACCTCGCCGGTTTCGGCACCGACGACATCCACGGTCGCGTCGGCGTCCTCGACGGCCGCCTTGGGTTCGGTGAATTCGACCTCCTCGGTTCCAGCCTGTGCGATGAAAATCGCTACGTTCGTGTCGGAAAGTGTGTCCGTCATCGTTCTCCGTTGAGCATAGTGCACCAATATCCCTAAACACGCTGGCGGACGGCGTGGCGGGACAGCCCGGCGAATGAGAAGTTGTGTATTAAAGAACCCTCTGCGTTCTGGTGACGCCTCAAGGCGCGGGAATTCTCCTTGATTTCGTATAAGGACCCCCTACGGACCCTTTTCTGCTGCGTAGGCGACTTATACTCTTGATGCTCCCTGCCGGACAAGAAAGACGACTCGAATGGGGTATCAGCGGGGGTTGTGTACGCAGTGGTCACGTCGTGACCGATTGACCATCGTCATCATCGCGGTAGCGGTGGCGTTCCTCGTGGGAACGACGGTGTTGTTGGTCGCGGCGAACACGCAAACGTCGTCGATTTCGTCAGGATTCAGCGATTCGATGGCCGTCACCCACTACGACACGGTGGACGAGGCGACCGCCGCCGCCGGGGGTGACGACATCGTGCTTCCGGTCGCGGCGGTGGAGCAAACCGGGACGGCGCGGAGACGCGGGACGGGAATATCGAAGGGCACTACTTCACCCCACGGGAGGACTGGCGTGACGAGTGGCGAACCCTCCTCGCGTCGCTCGAACCACCCATCGTCGATATCGGCTGTGGCTCGGGACAGCACGCCGAATTTCTCCAAGAACGAGGCGAAGTCGTCGCCATCGACGTGAGTCCGGGCGCAGTCGAAGCCACCCGTAACCGTGGCGTCGAGGACGTTCGCGTGATGGACATGTTCGAGATGGACTTCCGACCGGACAGGTTCCGTTCCGCCCTCCTGAGCGGGACCCAACTCGGACTCGCACACTCCCTCGCCGGGGTACATCGACTCCTCTCGGAACTCGCTCGAATCACGGACGAGGAGGGCGTCGCCGTCGTGGACAACTACGACCCGACGGACCTCGCTCCGGACGACCTGCTGGGCTACAGGTCAGACCCGCGCCGCGGAATCGCCCACCGAACGTTTCACTTCGAGTACGACCGGGACGGCGAACGGGAGGTCGGACGAACCCTCCACTTCGTCCTCTTTTCGCCCGAGCGACTGCGGGACGTAACCGTCGGAATGCCATGGCGAGTCGCCGAGATACAGCCGAGAGAGGGATTCTACAAAGCCGTCCTTCGAAAGGAGAAACGGTGAGAGCGGGAGGCTAGTATTTCGGGGTAACACATAACATGGATGCGTCCGTACGCCGTAACATGGGTGGCAAACGGACGGAGGCGTGTGGTCGGTGCGGTCTTTCGACCGTCGTCGACGCGACCAGTGACGGTGAGACGCGCGACATCTACGGCGACGACCGAATCGAGGTGTCCGAGGACGAGATGCGGTCGGTGAGCGGACACGTCGAACTGCTCGGGCGCGCGAAAGACCGACTGAACGCGTTCGCGGAACGGGTAACGTACGGAAACATCGGAGACGAATAATTTTACGCTCGAAACGGTAACCCCCGAGAAAAGGCGCATGAGAGCCGCTGTCACGGACATTAGCGGTAAAAGATAAAACCCTGTGGAACTTACGAGCGAGTAATCGAATGGAAGAGAGCATCTCTGGCTTCAAACTTCGAGGTAGCTGGGGAGATATCGTCGAGCACGGAGAGCGCATCACGCAAGCGCTCCGTGAGGCGAACGTGTCGGGTAGCGCGTTCGAGGAGTGGGACGAGTGGCGGCCGAAATCGCACGAACGGCTCGGCGAAGACGTGGCCGAGAAGACCGCGGAACAGGCCCACGTCAGCGAAGGGAAAGGCGAGCAAGCGGGCGAGTCCCCCGACGACGACCTCCGAACAGCGGGAGAAAAACTGACCGAATCGTACGAAAAACTGGAAGAAGATGACACGGAAGGTGCCGTAGACAGGTGGCAGGACTCGGTGAACTACGTCGCTCGGGCCGCCGACTCGGCGGGGCGGAAGGCCATCAGGAAGGTCGAGGACACGGTGTATCAGAAGGTGATGACGCAACTCGCGCCGTACTACTTCGACAACGAACTCGTCAGTGCCAACATCCAGCAGACGAGTCGGATGGAGGACGGCGAGGAGGGATTCATCTTCGAAGTAAACGTCAACGACGACGAGTTGAAAGGAGAAGTGTCGGAGTCGCTCACGTCCTACGAGGACGAAATCGACCGCTGGCACGTCGAGACGGAGAAGGAAACCGAGACGGTCGAAGCGGCAGAAGGCGTGGAACCGCCGAAACGGAGCGGCGGTCCGCGGGCCGACAGGACGTGATCAGTCGTTTGCTTTCGAGTCGGTACACTATTGGCGTGAGGCGATATACCGGATAGATATGGCTGGAGGGTTGCTGACGGTGATTATCGCCGGGGTCGCGAGTCTGTTCATGGCGTGGGCCATCGGCGCGGGGTCGAGTGGGTCAACTCCGTTCGCCCCAGCCGTGGGTGCGAACGCCCTCTCGGTGATGCGCGCGGGGTTTCTCGTGGGGATTCTCGGATTTCTAGGGGCGGCGCTCCAAGGCGCGAACGTCTCGCAAGCGGTGGGACGGGAGCTGATTCACGGCGTCCAACTGTCGCCCCTCGCCGCGACCACGGGACTCCTCACGGCGGCGATACTGGTGGCAATCGGCGTGTTCACGGGGTATCCCATCGCCACGGCGTTCACCGTAACGGGGGCCATCGTCGGCGTCGGGTTGGCGCTCGGTGGAACCCCCGCGTGGCCGAAATACCAGCAGATAGTCTCCCTCTGGATACTCACGCCGTTCATCGGCGGCGGCATCGCCTACGCGACCGCTCGCGTGCTCCGGCGCGACGACGTGGCGGAGGAAACCTCGATTCCG
>NZ_MEIH01000382.1:0-6314 GCF_001723155.1 Haladaptatus sp. W1 | reverse complement strand
GTGGCGTCGGGTACATGGACTTCGCGGGCGCGACCGTGGTTCACATGCTCGGCGGCATCGCCGGACTCGTGGGCGCGTACATGGTCGGCCCTCGTCGCGGTCGCTTCGACAAGGACGGCAACAGCGTTCCGATTCCCGGCCACTCGCTGACGCTCGTGATGCTCGGCACGTTCATCCTCGCCTTCGGCTGGTACGGCTTCAACGTCGGGACGCAGGCGAGTGTTCTCTCCGTGGAGAACGGTGCTCTCCAGTTCGCGGGTGCCACGCTCGGCCGCGTCGCGCTCAACACCACCCTCGGAATGGGTGCGGGCGCGGTCGCCGCCGCGCTGACGACGACGTACCTCGAAGGCAAGCCCGACCCGCTGTTCACGGCAAACGGCCTGCTCGCTGGCCTCGTCGCCGTTACCGGTGCGGTTCCGCACGTCACGTGGTTCGGCGGCATCGCGCTCGGCCTCATCGCGGGCGTGCAGGTCCCGCTCGTCTACCGCTGGGTCGTCGATACGCTCAAAGTCGATGACGTGTGCGGCGTATTCTGTGTCCACGGGAGTGCGGGTGCCATCGGGACGTGGCTCATTCCCGTCTTCGCCGTATCGGGCTTCTCGCTCGCCCAGTTCACCATGCAGACCCTCGGTATCGCGGTCATCACCGTCTGGACGCTCGTCACGACCTCCCTCATCTTCAAGCTCGCCGACGTGACCGTCGGCCTGCGCGTCGACGAGAAGGAAGAACACACCGGACTCGACAGCTCCGAACACGGCATCGTCGCCTACCCCGAATTCGTCGAATCGTTCGACGAAACCGGCGGCGGTTCCCCGACTGGGACCGCGGACGGCCCCGCACTGGCGGACGGAGGTGAGAACAAATGAGCGCCGACTCCGGAATCGAGATGGTCGTGGCCATCATTCGCCCCGCTCGACTGGAGAACGTCAAGCGAGCGCTGGTCGAAGCCGGTGCGCCGAGTCTGACCGTCACGAACGTCTCTGGGCGGGGTAGCCAACCCGCGACGAAGAGCCAATGGCGCGGCGAGGAGTACGTCGTGGACCTCCACCAGAAGGTCAAAATCGAGTGCGTCGTCGCCGACACCCCCGCCGAAGACGTCGTGGAAGCCATCCGCGAGGCCGCCTGTACCGGCGAACCCGGCGACGGGAAGATATTCGTCCTCCCCGTCAGCGACGCCTGTCAGGTCCGAACCGGGAAACGCGGCCCGGACGCGGTGTAGCCCGACCTTCGTTCCGAGGAACCGTTTTTCGACTGTGCAACCGTGCCCGCTCTCCGCCGTTCGTCGTCCGTCTCGTTTTTCGGTCCGTCGTCCGATACCGACGAGGTTGCCGAGGGGGTGAACTTTTACCCCGTCTGCTACGTCTGTCCAACCATGCCGAACGCTTTCGCGGAACGAACTCGCCGGAGTCAACAGCGATTGGAGACGGCCGATGCGGACGCACTCGTCCTCTTTCCCAGCACGAACCTGTTCTACGTCTCCGGGTTCGAGGAACACCCCGCCGAACGACATCTCTTCCTGTTCGTCCCGAAGGACGGCGACCCCGCCTTTGTCGTCCCCGATATGTACGGCGAGCAGATAGCCGAGGAGTCGTGGGTCTCCGACGTGCGGACGTGGAGCGACGGCGACGACCCGCTCTCCCTCGTGAAAGACGTCGCCGACGAGTTCGACCTCCACGGCGGCCACCTCCTCGTTGACGACACGATGTGGGCGCTGTTCACCCAGGACCTCCGCCGCGCGCTCCCCGACGCGACCTTCGGACTGGCGAGCGAGGTGCTCGAACCGCTCCGAATGCGCAAGGACGACGCCGAAATCGAGGCGTTGCGGACGGCTGGCGAGGTCGCGGACCGCGCCAGCGTCGAAATCCGGGAACTCGGCGAGGACGCCATCGGCATGACCGAAACCGAACTCGCGGCCGAAATCGAGTCCAGACTCGCCGACGCGGGCGGCGACGACCCCGCCTTCGGCACCATCGTCGGGTCCGGCCCGAACGGTGCGAAACCCCACCACGGTCACGGCGACCGGAAAATAGAGTACGGCGACCCCGTGGTCCTCGACTTCGGCGCGTTCTCATCGCGCAGATGGTCCTCGTCTTCCTCGGTCTCCCCCTCGCACTCGGATACGTCGCGCAAAAAGTCGCGTTCCGCACGATGGGCCGAGAAGCGTACTACGAGCGCGTCATCCCGAAAATCGTCCCGTTCGGCTTGCTCGGGTTGCTGTTCACCGTCGTCGTGATGTTCGCTCTGAAAGGGGATTTCATCGTCTCGAACCCCGACCAGATCGTCCTCATAGCGATTCCCCTCCTGCTATTTTTCGTCGGATTGTGGACCATCGCATACGGTCTCGGCGCGCTTCTCGGCTTCGAGTACACCGAGAGCGTGAGCCTCGCCTTTACCGCCGCCTCGAACAACTTCGAGTTGGCCATCGCGGTCGCGGTCGCCGTCTTCGGTATCGGGAGCAACGTCGCCCTCGCGACGGTCGTCGGACCGCTCATCGAAGTTCCGGTGATGCTCGCGCTCGTTCGAGTCGCGCTCGCAACCAAAGACCAACTGTTCGGCGACCGCTCGGGCGTTCCCGGCGGCGTATCGTCCGACTAACGACCGCGCGGTTCGAACCGTTTTCAGCACCTGTTTTTCCGCCGGGCGCTACAACAGGGTACCCTCGGCGACCGGAATCACGCGCCCGCCGACTCGCACGTCGATGTTCTCGTCCGTCCTCGAAGCGCGGAGGTGGAGGAGCGACGGTCGGCCCATCTCGTACCCCTGTTCGACCCGCACGTCGATGTCGTCCGAATCGAAGTAGCCGTGTTCGACCAGATAGGCCGCCAAACAGCCGTTCGAAGACCCCGTCGCCGGGTCCTCGGGAACCCCCGCGCAGTCGGCGAACACCCGGGCGTGAAGGTCGTTATCCGCCTCCGTTTCCGGCGCGAAGAGGACGACGTTCATGTTTCCGTGCGGTTCGATGAGGTCCTCGTAGTAGGGTTCGTGATTCGTCTCCGCCCGACGGACCGCATCGAGCGACCGAAGCGGCACGACGAGCGTCGGGAGACCGGTCGAGACGAGCTGGACGGGAAACTCCGTATCGACGTCTTCCTCGTCGAGCGAGAGGACGCGGGCCGCGAGCGCGTGGTCGAAGGTCCGCTCGAACGTCGGCGGAATCTGGTGCATCCAGAAGGATTCGGTGCCGTCCTCGTCCCGTTCGACGTGGACGGGTATCTGGCCGACCCCGAGATTGAGCGTGAGTTCGTCGGGGCTGTCGTCGCGGACGAACTCCCGGATGACGAACGCCGTGCCGAGCGTTGGGTGCCCCGCGAACGGGATTTCTTCCGCCGGGTCGAAGATGCGGACGTCGTACCCGCCGTCCCGCGTCTCCGGGGAATCGATGAACGTCGCCTCGGAGAAATTCGTCTCGCGGGTGATGTCCAGCATCTCCTCGTCGGTCAGCGACGCCGCGTCGTGAACGACCGCGAGCTGGTTGCCAGCGTACCGCTCCCGGGCGAACACGTCTACGACGTGAAATGGGTTGTCGGTCATACGTAGCACGTATGTCACGACGTACATCAGTGTAATTGTCAAAAAGACAGGGTGAAATTGGAGTCCGATAATTCGATTCAGACTACCACTCACCTTTTTCCACCAGCACGTCGTATATCGGTTGTCATGGGGGACATCGAATCCGTCCGAATGGACGACGAAGAGCGGGACGAGTTTCTCACGAGCGGCGGAACAGGCGTCATCTCGTTCCCGTCTGGTATCGATGAATCGCCGTACTCGGTGCCGGTGTCGTACGGCTACGACGCGGCCGAGACGCACTTCTATTTCCGTCTCGCGCTCGCTCCGGGGAGCGAGAAAACGGAGGTCGTTGACCGCCCGGTCACGTTCGTCACCTACGACCACACGGACGACGGGTGGAAGAGCGTGGTCGTCACTGGAAAGTTAGACGAGGTGGCGAAGGCGGACATCGATTCGGAGGTGACGCGGGGGATGCAACGGGTCGCTATCCCGATTGTGGACCTGTTCGAGCGCGACTCGCGGGAAGTGACGTTCGACTTCTATCACCTCCACCCCGAGGAGATGACGAGTCGGAAGGAAGCCCACACCGAAACCTAACGATTCGGACCCGAACACCGCAGCAGCGATATCGACCGATTCGAACTCGACGTTTCTTGCCACTCGAACGGCGACGAACGGCCGAAACGACGAGCGAGCAAAAGCGATGGACGGCCGAGACGATGGATATCCGAAGCCGCGGTTCGCGTCGCTCCACGAGGTGAGACAACAGCGAAAAGCGGGGAACGAAGAACGGCCTATTGGTGCGCTCCCGTCAGTCGTCCTCTCGGACCTGAATCGAGTCCTCGCCGTCGATTGTCACCCTGTATCCGGCGAACGAGAACGACAGTTCGAGGTCGGGATTGCTGGCGACCACCGTATCGAGTGCGTCGGGGTCGATGAAATCGTACAACGGCGGGAGTTCGTTCGGTTGTACGTTCGCCTGCTCGGCCACCTCGAATACGACGTGTTGGCTGATCGATTCGCTACCGTGCAGTCGGTTCATGGATTCGCGGTGTGGATTTGTAGCATGCATCGTTGAATCGACCGACTCGATACTCTTGGTCGAAGCGTCGGTCTCGGTAATGTAGTCTGGGAGCGGAGCCACCTCACGGCGTCGCCTATGTTGAACGGTTCGCTACGTGGTATCGTTCACCAAGCCGTCGTCCGATACTTCCTCGTCGGTTTCGAACAGGGAGCGAAGCAATTTCTCCAGCCCCGTCCAAAGGTGTTGGCTGAAGGTCGGTTGGGAGACGCCCATCACCGTCGCACACTCGGCGGCGGTGCTCTCGCGGGGCCACGAAAAGTATCCTTCCCGCGTTGCGACCTCCACCGCCGCGAGTTGCTTGTCCGTCAAATCCGCCGTCAGGTGTGCGTTGTGCGACGTGTTCGAGAGGCCCGGAATGGTATCCCCGAGCGTTCGCTTGGACAGGAGTCGAGCACCCTCGTGGCGTTCGAAAACCCGGTCTACGACCGTTCTGACGTCGCCGTGTGGCGAAACGTCCGCGACGATTCGTGCGTTGCCGTCGTCGGCCCGCACGTCCCGTATCACGGCGTCCGTATCCGCCAACGTCGCGGCCACGCACGGGCCGCTGACCACGAATTCCATCAACGTCGAGTCGGAATGCTCGCTCACGACTCTGGCCTCCCGAACCATCGGAAGGTCGGCGGCGACGTCGAGCACGGTTGTGGGTCGCACACCTCGAACGGTGAAGAATTCGAGCATGTTCCCGTCCGCCCGATGAACCGCCCGCTCGCCGACGAACTCGCCACCCGTGCGCTCGGACGCGGCGATGAAGAAACACCGATCGTCGTGGAGTGAGAAGACCAGTTCGACCGCACCCGACCGGGGCGGCTGTTGGCGGGTCATGTACATACGATACGAGTCCAAGATGATTAGGAACTCTGTGAGATGTGCGAACACACAACTCTGACCCTGAACGTCGGTCACCTCCCCGCAGTGCCGGAGTTTTCGTACCGTGCAGGGATACTTCACACTCACCGAAACCTTTTCTCGGATTGTCGTTTCCTTCGAACTATGTTCCCGGAGCGAATCGAGACGGACCGTCTCGTGCTGGAGGCCATCACCCACGAGAACGTGGACGTGTTCGAACTGTATCAGCACACGGCCCACGACGCGCCGCACATCGACGAGATAACGGAACACCTGTCGTGGGACCCGCACGCTACGCCGAAGCAGACGACCGAGTTCATCGACTGGGCGGAGAAAAACAGAAACGAGGCGACCGGCGCGGAGTACGTCATCAGGCCCAAAGACGGAGAAGACGGCGCGGGCGAAATCGCCGGGACGACCGGGTTGAACATCGACTGGAAGCGCCGCACCGGCGCGCTCGGTTTGTGGCTCCGAAAGCCGTTCTGGGGTCGCGGCTACTCCGGCGAACGCGCCGGTGCGCTCATGGAACTGGCGTTCGACCGCCTCGACCTGGAACTCGTCGCAATCGAACACCTCGCGGGCAACGAGAAGTCCCGCCGCGCCATCGAGAAGTACGTCGAAGCGCACGGCGGCCAGTACGACGGTATCCTCCGGAACCGGCGGCCGGACGGCGACGAAGTGCGCGACTCCCACCGATTCACCGTGACGCGCGAACAGTGGGAGGCGAGTCGCGCGGAGGAGACGTCGTGACCGACCTCTTTCCCGAGCGCATCGAGACGGAGCGGTTGGTACTGGAACGGATGTGCCGCGAAAACGTCACGCCGCACGAACTCTACGACCTGTTCTCCGGACCGGGTGTGAGCGAGGTGTTCGA
>NZ_MEIH01000381.1:0-29935 GCF_001723155.1 Haladaptatus sp. W1 | reverse complement strand
GATGAGGTCGGTCGGAATAGTCTGTCGAGCGCGTCCGGGTCGATGATATCGTACAGTGGTGTCATATCGGCGGGATCGACTTCAGCGGCGTCGGCGACGGCACGTATCACGGCCTCACTAACACGTCCGCTTTTGACGGGTATTGTTGCGGTAGTTCCTCGTTCACTCATGCGTTCCACGACCGGAGGCAGGACAAGTATCGGTAAAGCGATTCCAGCTAGGTATGCAGTACCATACCGAGATTGGCGCTAGATGCCTAGCTACTCGACCTCGTAAAGCCGGTCGAACAGCTTCCGCTGGGCGGTTCGGAGGTGGTTGATGAACGTCGGTTGCGTGATGTCGAGGGACTTCGCGACTTCCTGCCCAGTGGTGCCGCGGGGAGAGTCGAAATAGCCGCTCAGGTAGGCCGTCTTCAACACCTGTTGCTGCCGGTCGGTGAGACCTTCTTCGAAGGCCGCACGGCAGGTTTGAACCGTCTGTACCGGCTGTTCCCGGTCGCGCCGTGCGGCGAGTTCGAGCCCCGAATAGCGCGTCCGGAGCGTCTCGACGAGTTCTCGGACCTCCGTCGTGGGCGGGATGGTGACGACCGCCCGGATTCGGTCCTCGGTGGCAGTTATCGATTCGGGCACTGCACCCCGTTCCCCGAACACCGACGGAATGAGCCGCTCCGTCACCGTGATTTCGAACAACACCTCGTCGTCGTGTTCGGTGACGGGGCGACTGTGTTCCACCGTGATGACCTCGTCCAGATACGCCTCGACCGCCTCGACGTCCGCCTCGTGAACGGTGATGAAGAGGTGGTCCCTCTCCTCGTCGGTGACGATTCCTTCGTACGTGACTCGGCAGTCGAGGCTCGCGGCGAGTCGTTGGAGCAAGTCGTCGGAACCGGTGACCCGAAAGTCGAGTTCGATACTCCGGTCGGTCAACAGGCCGCGCTTCGTTTCGAGGGCGTCGATGGTGTACGCGATGGTCTCTCCGAGTTCGGTGAACACTGCCTGTGAGAGCGCGTCGAACGCGTCCGAGCGCGTCGCGTACACCATCAGAACGCCGTAGGAGTACTCCCGGTAGACGAGCGGGATTCCGATAACCGACTGATAGCCCCTCGTGAGCGCTTCGAACCGCCACGCCTCGCGTTGGACGCCCCCGGCCACGTTCATTACGGTCGTGAGGGTGCCGTTTTTCACCGTACTCACCGCCGGTTCCACCGCCGCCGAGTCCGTCTCCAACTCCAACGAAACGCTGTCCAAATATCCGCGCTCCATGCCGGACCACGCTTCCGGGACGACCTTCGATGTCGCTTCGTCGAGCGTGCCGACCCACGCCATGGAGAATCGGTCGGTCGCGGCGAGGCGCTCACACACTTCGTCCACGACGTCCGAGCGAGAGTCCGCGAGGACGAGCAGATGTTCGATGTCGCGGAGCAGTTCCGTCGTCTCGTGCAATCGTTCGAGACGAGCGGCCTGTTCTTCGAGTTCGTGCTCCCGTTTGCGGAGCGCGGCCTCTCGGCTCACCCGGTCGAGCGCGGCCTGCGTCGTGGCGGCGAAGACTGTGGCCAGTTCGACGGCGTCCGTTTCGAACGTTCCCGGTTCGTCGTCGACGGACATGAACACCCCGTGGTTCCCGAGCGGGACGTACAGCCCGCTCCTGAGACGCGTCTCCGGGTTGTATACGTGTTCGGACTCTCGAACGTCGTCGAACACCCGCGTCTCCCCCGTGGCGAACACCTGCCACGTGATGCTCTCGCCCGCTTCGAAGGAAACCGGCGGGCCGACGAGCGGTGGGACGTCGTCCGAATGGGCCACCGGTTCCAGCGTGTTCGTCTCCTCGTCGAAGAGGAAGACGACGACGCCGGGGAGGTCGAGCACCGACGCACCCGCGTCGGCGGCGATTCGTGCCACTTCCTCCGTCGAGGACGCTTCGAGCATTTCTTGTGTCGCAGTGTGCAACGCCGTGAGCGCCTGCTCGTGACGCATCCGCGCGGTGACGTCCATCGAGACGCCGATGACACCCGTCACCTCGCCGTCCTCGTCGTGCATCGGTTGGAACCATGTCTCGAGATGCAGGTTCTCCAGTTCGTGGACGGCGTTGACGGCTTCTCCCGAGAGCGCCCGCCGAACGTCGGCGATAGCCTCGGGATATTCGGCGAGTCTGTCGAAAACCGACTCGCCGATGACCTCTTCGGAGGACGTATCGAATGCGGCCAACCCACGACCCTCAAAAAGGGTGTAACGCCCGTCGGCATCGAGCGCGAACAGGATGACCGGAACGTTCTCGACGACCGATTCGAGGCGCGTCTTGGTCTCTTCGAGTTCGCGCTTGCGCTCTTTCCGCTCGGTGATGTCTGTGTACACGGCGTAGGACTGCTCGCCGGATTCGCCGGGGTGAACCGGAATCGACCGCAGGAAGAAGTCCCGGACGCCGTCGGCCGTCTCGCGCCTGACCTCGTCCTCGATGTACTCCCCTGCTTTCACCCGGCGATTGATAGCGTTCCCTTCCGCGGCGAGTTCCGTCGGCAGAACGACGTCGTCTATCGAGCGACCGACCATCTCGTCTTCGGGGTAGCCGAACGTCCGCTCGAACGCGGCGTTCACCGCTTTTATCATCGGAACGTCGCCGTCGTACTCACAGTAGGCGGTCGCGTCGCCCGAATCCTCGAACAACGCCGCGACTCGGTCGCGTTCGAGTTGGAGACGCCGGTCGCGCTCGACCCGTTCCGATATGTCGCGCATGACTCCGACCGTCCCCTCGAACGACTCGTCCTCGGACGGAACCGACGTGAATCGCACTTCGACGGGAACCGTCTCGTCGTCGGCCGTCCGGATTTCGATTTCGTACGTGCCGACGTCCTTCTCGCCGTCGAGAAGGAGTTCACGCTGTCGAAATGCTTCCGAGACGTGTTCCTCGTCCGAGATGAGCGACCCGTGAGCGCCGACGAGTTCGTCCCGACTGTACCCCGTCAACTCCTCCATCGCTTCGTTGACGGCGAGAAGATAGAACTCGTCGTCCAGCGCGTAAATTCCGTCGTTGACGGTATCGAACATCGTTTCGTACCGTTCGAGGTCGCGTTCGTGCGCCGTCCGTTCTGGTGGTTCCTCGCCCAACTCGGCGACGCCGAAGAGATGGTCACTTTCGGGAAGTCGAACCAGGTGGCAGTCACCGGACCGTTCCCGCCCGTCTGCCGTGACGAAGCCGACGGAGACGGTGGCGTTGCCCTCATCGAGCGCCGTGGTACACGCGGCGTCGAAGCGTTCGCGGTCGGATTCGGTCACGAGGGCTCCGGCCCGCTGTGAGGCGAGGTCGGTACCGGAACGTCCGGTTAGGTCGGCCACGCGGTCGGACCACCACGAGAGGGGTTCCTCGTGCCGGAACGTGAACGCGAACACAGCGTCGTCGAACGCCGAGAACAGCTTCGCAAGTGAGCGAGAATCATCACCGAAACTCGACACGAAGGCGTCGAACCCCGTGACGTTCTGCGACGTCCGGTTGTCGGGAAATGACGTCATTGAACTATCCCCCTCGATAACGAGGGTCGTTGAGGGATAGAATGGGTGGCACGGTCATGAATCCACTGCTCTTCGTGTCGCCCGATTACGACTTCTCATCGTGAATTTTCCGTGAATCGAAATAAATGGTCGATTTTACAACACGCTCACCGCTATCCGCGACCGGTTTCACAACCGAAGCGCCACCGAACAGAACGGCCGGAGCGGGTCGTGGCTCGTCCGGTATTGGAGCCGTTTACGCGGTGGTCCTCGACTATCGCTTATTTGGCGACTAGTTCGAACGCTCGGCAACGAACTCGCTCGCAAGCGCCGCGAGGTCCGACCGGAACGCCCCCTCGTCGAAGTCCGCGGCGTCGTGAAACAGACGGTCGTGTTCCTCCCGAACGATGTCCTCGAACACGCGGTCGTAGAGGGTCTCGACCGTAACCGCCCGGTTCCGGGCTTCGACTTCCGTCGCAACCGTCCGAAACCGGCGGTCGGTTGCGAGTTCCTTTGCGACTTCCTCGGCGGGTCCCTTCACGGGTTCAACCTCCGCCGTCGCCTCCACGTCCGGGTGTGTGAGTTCCGCCCGCTCGCCCGTCTTGTTTCTGATGACGACGCCCGCCGCAGCTCCGTCGTACCAGTTCGACTCCGGAATCTCGTAGGCGTCGGGGTCGAAATCGACCGCTCGAACCTCCTTTTGGACGGTATTCACGGGATGGAGTCCGAGTCGTTCGTACACCTTCTCGACGGCATCCGGCGGGAGAAACCGCTCCTCGTTCGTCTCCCAGATGTCGTAGCCCAGAAACGACGGCGTGCGACGCCACTCGTAGTCGATGGTTCGTTTGACCGTCGCTTCGCCGAAGAAGACGACGGATTCGACGTCGCCGACCGCGGCGCGCAACGCCTCGCGGTCGAGGTTCTCCCGGAGGTGTCGGATCAGATGCTGGTATCGAGCAGGGAGTTCACCGGCTTCGTAGACCCGTTCCCGGTCGCCGACGCGAATCACGCCGGACTCCTGCAGTTGGAAGCGGACGCCCCACCCGTCTATCTTCTCCTGAATCCAGAGGTGGCCTCGTTCGAACAGGGCGGATGCGGCGTCGGCGCGCGGAATCGATGGATACCGTTTCATGGTGTTGGGTGGCGGTGCCGGTCGGTGTTGGGTGGCGGTACGGGCGGCGGTCGGTGCGGGCGGCGGACTGCTGTGAAACGGTAGCGGCGCGGGCTACTCGTAGTTTTTCATGCATCCTCCGCTCTTCGTGTTCGACTCGTTGCGACAGAACGGTCTTCTGGGATTCGTTCCTCCCTCCGAGGTAGTTCTTCCCCACGATGTGCGCGAACCAGTTCAGTCCGGCGCTGTCGCAGGTGCTCGGCTCGGAAGCGCGGTGTGACCTGTTCGCCGTCCTCGTCGAGCGCCGGGACGAGTGGCTCACCGCCGCCGAGTGGTGCGACCGAGCGGGCGTCTCGCGCTCGGGCTTCCACCGCGACCACAAATCCCTCTTCCTCGGCTTCGACCTCGTTGCCCTCCGAGACGGTGGTTCGGACGCCAGCACCCATCCTACCTACTCCCTCGCCGACATCGAGCAGGACGACCTGCTCGCCGACCTCCACTACGCGCTGGAGGACGAACTCGAAAACACCGGTCCCCTCCTCTCCGCCGCCCTCGAGGGATTCGTCCGATAGCTCCGTCGGCGACCGCGCGGAATCGAATTCTGTCGGTATTTACGCGACACGAATGTATCAAGTGGCGTTCACGAACCGGCCGTATTCCGTCGATTCGACCGGGAATAGCGCGTGAATTCAACATTTCGTCGTATTCTGTGCGATTTATTTCTATATTACATAGGTGAGTAGCTTTAAGAAAAGTCTACATTCACGGGGGGAGTCGATTTGATTGCATGTCGGAGGACAACCTACAAACGTATCTCGCACAGCACCCACGAATGATCGGCGTTTTGTTCACTATCTGTCTGCTCCTGATGCAGGCGGGGAACACGTCGGCGGCACAAGTAAATATGACAAACGGTCCATGATCAATCATAGGTCAGCGGCGGAAATCTCATCGCTCCAGTAGAGTTCTCTTCCTATTTTAACCGGACATAATTCTAATTCTAACACATCATCCAGCTCCTGTGCCGAGAGTTGGTAATCCGCCAGTAAACCAGATGCAAGATAGCGCGTCGATGTCTCGTCTAAAATCGGAGAGCCCATCGACCCCAAGCCATAGCTCGATGCTGGAAATGCATATTGTTCGAATATGAATTTGTCATCTCCATCCGGAGTCACTTGCTGCATTATCGGCGCACCACTTTCGCTCTGACACAGCGTCACGCCACCGTCTCCGACCGTGACGTATTCGACGCCGACGACCAACTCCTCTTTCGCAACGCTGAGGGCGGCACGAAGCGAGAATCCACAGTTCAACAGTCTGGCGAGCGAGCGGCCGATCTTCGTCGCCGAGGAGTTGACGACCTCGGCGAGGGTGACGACGCCGCCTTTGCTCCCCTTCTGGACGAGGGTTTCGCCCTGTCGGTACGAGCGGCAGGCGTTCAGCAGGAAGGCATCGACGTTGACTTCCGAGAGGGTGTCCGCGTCGAGCGACCCGTCCGAACAGTGGAAGCCGTCGTCGTCCACGTGGCCGATGTAGTGGATGAAGTCGGCGTCGGACCGGAACAGGGTCGCCAGTTCGTCCGTCGTCGTCTCCTCGTGAATCGACACGTCGAAGGCGACGAAATCGCGGAGTCCGTAGAATCGACTGACGACGTTCTCCTCGTCCATCGACACGTCGTTGCAGACGACGTGGACCGTCAGCGCCGACTCGTCCGGCGCGGTGTAATCGTCCTTCTGACGCAACGACTCTATGGACACCTTGTTGGCCCCGATTGGGTAGCCGTTGCCGACCCAGGCGTGTTCGATAGTGTCCGCCGACTCTATCTGGAACAGTTCGTCGTCGCCCCAGTCCCACGCGTCGTCCGCACTCCGCGT
The DNA here is from genome assembly GCF_001723155.1 of Haladaptatus sp. W1. Lineage (NCBI taxonomy): Archaea > Methanobacteriati > Methanobacteriota > Halobacteria > Halobacteriales > Haladaptataceae > Haladaptatus > Haladaptatus sp. W1. Next base: position 23,468 of record NZ_MEIH01000381.1, on the reverse strand, counting down.
GAAGTCACCCGCCGCGACCGCCGTGCGCGTGAAGTCGTCTAACATCTTCGGCTTGGGCCGCGAGGTGTACGTGTCGGGGTGCTGTGGCGTTCGCAACAGCGACAACTCGCTTGCGAAGTGCGGGAGCGCGGGGAGCGTCTCCGCCGTCGGTACCACGTCCGTCGTGAGGTGCCAATCGAGGATGTGCGGTTCGAGCGTCTCGAACGGAACCGAGATGTACTCTGGCAGTTGCTCCGGGAGCGGTCGGTCGTACAGGTCGGCGAAATCGAGGTCCACCAGCGGTTCGACCCGCTCGCGCTCGTGCAGTTCGACCTTGTAGTACCCCTCCGTCCGCGTGAGGCAGTCGAGGAAGAACACCTGCCGGAGGATGCGGTTGACGGTGGCTTCGTACCCGCCGGGTCCCGAAAGCGAGCGTTCGAACTCCCCGACCCGCAATCGCGGCGCGTCGCCGACGACGAGTTCCGCGCCGAGGTAGTACGCCAGCGACGCCGCCGGGTACACGTAGCTCCGTTCGGGCGGCAGGACGAGTTCGACGCCCGTGTCCGGCCGCTCGATGCCGTCCGGTACGTCGAAGGACTCGCCTCGCTCGATGAGCGGCGGATGGCCGCGAAGCGTCGGAAACGACCGCTCACAGGTCGTCGTCTTCAGCGCCGACCCGAGCAGCGAGAGGGCGGCCATCGCGTCCTCCACGTCGTCGGTGACGGTGATGGTCCCCGCGGGACGTTCGTGGAACGACCGCGCACCGACGCGTGCCCGGCGACGCCCGTCGAACCGAATCATGGCGGACGTTTCGCCGTGGTCGAGCACCAGCGAACTCTCGACCGCGATGTAGAGCTTCATCGGCGTGCTCTGCACTTCGAGCAGGTAGTCGTTGAACGGGAGTTCCAACCCGTCGAACGTCGTCGCGTCGGTGACTATCGACCCGTCTTGGGTGCGGACCACGACCGAGAGGTGATTCGGAATCTCGATGCTCGTCGCCTCGAACCCGACCGCCGCGTCGATGGGGAAGTAAAACCCCGTCGTCCCGGCGGGTTCCATCGTGGGAGGGTCCTCGGTGTAGAGTTCAAATCGGACGTTCTCGACGGGGTCGAAGATGGTGAGCCCGGAACGCCGGTCGAGTGTATCGAACTCCATGTGTCTGATTCTCTGTTGTATGCTTCGGGACGATTATAGTTCTACCCACACCGTCGTTTTGTCGAGTTCCGGGACGTGCCAGCGCTGTTCGGCCTTCATTCCGGGGTTCCGTCGAAGTTCGATTCGCGCGTCGAACAGCGGCGTCAGGTCGCTCACGACGTCCTCCTCGTCTGCCACCGTGCCATCCCGTGAACGCCTCGAACGGTCGCGCCGAGGGTACGGAGGGACTGTTTCGTCGCTCGCATATCCCGCTGAATGAGCGGGAAGAGCGAATCGACGCCGACCCGGAGTTCGGCGGGAGCGAGACCGTTCTCGCGCTCTTCATAGTAACTGATGGCCGTCTGGATTTCGTCCCGGAGTTGGTGTACGTCGTCCTTCTCCGGCGGGTCGAGATACGACGCCGCCGACGTCGCGGCGGCCGGAATCGACCGCTCCCCGTTTCGCTGGTCGATCATCCACGTCGTCGCGTCGGCGGCGGACGCGTGCTTCGGAAGCCGGGATTCGGGGCTGTCGATGGTTCGGTCGATGAGCGCGAGGATGCGATACCGTCGCTCCCCGTAGCCGAACAGCACGCGGGCCGCCTTCGCGGAAATCCAATCGGGGACGTCGCCGGTCACGAGGATGTTGCTTCCCCGCTGTTTCAACCGCTGTAACCACGTCTGAAAGTTCGAATCGGGTTCGTCCCCCCGAAACTGGAGCTCCGAAGTCATATCGAGCATATTGGAATTCTTTCAGATAAATATTCCGAGTTAGATAAGTCGGAAGGAATCGAGCCTGTCCGCCGTCAGTGAGGTCTCGCGTTCGACGCTTCGCGGCCGTTCCTTCGGATCTCGATTCCTCGCGTTCGGCTGCTTTCGAATCGTTAGTTCGGACATATGTCATCGATGGTTGTACGATTAGTCAACTATTAGGACAAGCACGGATGGGCCGATACCAACGGCGTGCCGCTATCTCTCATCGTCCACGAAATCGAACTACGTTTCTCGATTTTTCGATGTGTATTTCATACTCTGTTTGTTGTAACTAATGAAAAAATGCTGCAAAGTTATGGGTCAGTACGTGAATTTCTGCCCGAGGTCATCCGTAAATATGACGAGAACGAGTATCACGCTCCTGTTGGTCCTCGCCGTGGTCTTCGCCGGTTGCGCGTCGCTCACCGGTAACGACGACCAGACGACCACGACGACGACCATCGAAAAGCCGACGGACACGACGGCATCGACGACGAGCACATCGACCGACGCGGGCGACGGAACGACGGACACGTCGTCCGACGTCACGACGACAACGACGGCACAGGCGACGACAACGCAAGCGACGACCACGACCGCCGAGTCGTCGTGGTCGGAACCGAAAGCTCCGAACACGCCGCTCCAGAACAAGATGGACTCGGAGGACGGCGGTAACTGGATACAGAGCGTTTCGGTCGTGAACACGAAGTCCGGAAACGGCGGGTACGCCGCCTTCGACCTGAAGGTCGAGGCCAACACTGACATGCATCACGTCGACCCCGCGGAGCACGGTACGGTGAACGGCGAACCGTTCTTCCTCGTGTACGCTGACGGGTCGCTCGACAACGGGTCGCGGTTCACCCGAACCGAGGGGACGCTTATCGAGCGGATGGACGTCTCCCGGGACGAGAACGGCGAGTTCACCATCACCATTCGACCCGGCGGACTGGAGAAAGCCGGTGTCGAAGACGGCGAGGTCAAACTCATGGTCCTGCTGATGGACGAGGACAAAGACTGGGACGACATCTACGGCGTCGCCACGGTCACGGTCGATTACTCGTCCGGCGAATAGTCGGCGACCACACGTCCGCTCCGACCCGTTCGGGGCGCGACACAGTTTTTTACTCGATTTATCGCTCTTCGACCCGCTGTTGCCACTCCTGTACCTTCGACATCAAATCGATGGGCGAGATGTCGGCGACTTCGACGCCCGCGAGTTCCGAGAGCACGGCCTCCGTTTCCGGGTCGAGCGAGGAATCGGTCGCGTCCGATTCCTCGCCATCGTTCGTCCCGTCCGCGTCGCTTCCGTTCCCGTTTCCGCCTGCTCCGTTCGTTTGGAACTGCCCCGACCCGAGGTCGAACACTGCCTGCACCGATTCGTTCGACCCCGACCCGCGCGCCTCGATGGCCTTCTCCTGTCTGAGTTTGTCGAGCACGTCTCGCGAGCGCTCGACCACGGGCATCGGCACGCCCGCCAAGTCGGCGACGTGAATCCCGTACGACCGGTTCGTCGGGCCGTCCCGAACGGTTCGGAGGAAGGTCACGTCCCCGTCCCGTTCGTCCGCCGCCACGTGGACGTTCTCGACGCGCTCCAAGTGGTCGGCCAGCGTCGTCAGTTCGTGGTAGTGGGTCGCAAAGAGCGTCTTCGCCCGGACCTCGTTGTGCAGGTACTCCGTCGCGGCCCACGCGATGGAGATGCCGTCGTAGGTCGCGGTTCCGCGACCCACCTCGTCCAGGATGACGAGCGAGTCCTCGCTCGCGGAGTGGAGGATGTTGCTCAACTCCTGCATCTCGACCATGAACGTCGAGCGACCCTGTGCCAACTCGTCCAGCGCCCCGACGCGGGTGAAGATGCCGTCCACTACTCCGATGCGGGCCGACCGCGCGGGGACGAAACTGCCGACCTGCGCCAGCAGGGTGATGAGCGCGACCTGCCGCATGTACGTCGATTTCCCGCTCATGTTCGGGCCGGTGACGATGAGGAACTCGCGGTCGTCGTCCATCCGCACGTCGTTCGGCACAAACTCGGTCGTTCGCTCCACGACGGGGTGGCGGCCCTGTTCGATGTCGAGTCCCGATTCGACGAGTTCGGGTCGCACCCAGCCGTTTTCGACGGCGTGGACGGCGAGGCTCGCCAGTACGTCCAACTCCGCCAGCGTCCGCCCGACGTCCTGCAGGAGTTCGGCGTGTTCGGCCACTCGTTCCCGGAGCTCTCCGAACAGTTCGTACTCCAGTTCGCCGCGTTGCTCTTCGAGGCGGAGGATTTCGCGTTCGCGCTCCCGGAGTTCGTCGGTGACGTACCGCTCGGAGTTCTTCAGCGTCTTGACGGCCTCGTACTCCTCGGGAACCTTGTCCGTGTCCGACTTCCCGACCTGCAGGTAGTAGCCGTCCGTCTTGTTGCGGTCCACCTGCAGATGCGAGATGCCGGTCCGGGACTTCTCGCGGTCCGCCAGCGTGTCGAACCACTCCAGATTCTCCTCGTGGCTGTCGATGATGTCGTCCAACTCCTCGTCGTAACCGCGGCGCAAGAGACCGCCTTGCGTGACCGTGTTCGGCGGGTCCTCCGCGACGGCTTCGGCCAACTCTTCGCGCAATCGCTCCACCCCTTCCCGGTTCGGTCGGGAGACGAGTTCGGCCAGCGGCGACCCGGAAAGCGACGGCGCGTTGGCCACGGCGTCGGCGACGGTTGGGAGGACGGCGAGGCTGTCCCGAACTCGGAGGAGGTCGTGAGCGTCGGCGCTCCCGGAGACGGCCTTGCTCGCCAACCGTTCGAGGTCGTAGGCGTCCGCGAGCGTCTCCCGAATCTCCTCGCGGGCGAGCGCCGACTCCGCGAAGGCGGCGACGCTCGACTGGCGTTCCCGAAGGGCGTCGGGCGACCGGCGGGGACGCTGGAGCCACTCCTTCAGCAACCGCCGTCCGGCGCTCGTCTTCGTGTGGTCCACCGTCTCGAACAGCGACCCCTTCCGGTCGCCGTGCATCGTCTCGGTGAGTTCGAGGTTGCGCTGTGTCGTCGCGTCGAGTTCCACGTGGTCGTCGGCGTGGTACGACTGCAACCGCGTCATGGACCCGAGGACGCCCGCGCCGGTCTCCTCGACGTAGGAGAGGACCGCACCCGCGGCCCGCACCTCCGCTCCGTCACCCGAATCCAATCCGAGACTGGACAGGGCCTCCGTCCCGAACTGCTCGCGGGTTCGGTGGGCGGCCTTGCCGGGCGCGAACGCGTTCGCGTCGTGAACCGACAGGGAGGCGTCGGTCCGCTCGCGGACCCGTTCGAGGAACGAATCGTCGTTCCGGAGTTCGGGACCCGGAAGGACCTCGGCGGGGTCGAACCGGTACAGTTCCGTCAGCGCCTTGGAATCGGCGTCGGGCCCCGAAACGGCGCTGACGAGGAAGCGACCGGTCGTCACGTCCGCGAAGGCCAACCCGTAGCCGTCGTCCACGCGGACGATTCCCGCGAGGTACTGGGCGTCCGCCGAGGTCGTTTCGAGGAGCGTGCCGGGCGTCACGACCCGCGAAATCCGTCGGGCGTGGCCGCCGTCCGTCTCGTACTGGTCGGCCACGGCCACGCGGTAGCCCCGCTCGACCAGCCCTTTCACGTACGGCGTCAGTTCCGAGAGCGGGACGCCCGCCATCGGATAGCTACTGCCGTGGCTGGACTTCTTCGAGACGTTCAGGTCGAGCACGTCGCCGACCAACTCCGCGTCGTCCGCGAAGAACTCGTAGAAGTCGCCGACCTGCATCGTCAACACGTCCGCGTCCGTCTCCGCTTTGAGCGAGAGAAACTCCCCGACGATGCCGCCCTCACTCACGGCGGGCACCCCCGGAGACGAGAACCGAAATCATGTACGACAGTGGGGTGGACGCCGACTAAAACGGTGCGGATTCGGCGCGAAATCCCCCGTCGAACGCGGCGGGTCCCGCCGGTACGGTTTTGCCGCCCGACGGCGTTGGTTCCCCCTCGCGTGGTTTCCGTTCGTCCCCGTTCCCGTCGGCAACTGGGTGCGACGCTGATGGGACTCGCCGTCGTCGGCCTCGTCTGCACGCTCGTCGTCAGCGCCGCCCTCACGCCGCCGATTTCGAACGTCTCGTCGGGTCCGGTTTCCAACCGAACCGTCGTCGGCGTTCAGTCCACGACGACCGACGGGCGGGTCGTCGCGCTCGACGCTGACGGCCATCGCGTCTGGCAGTACGGTCACGCCAACGGCTATCACGACGTGTCGTGGCTCCCGAACGGGACGGTGCGCGCGGCGTTCATCGATAACGGCTATCGGAACTGTGGCCCGTACGAGTCGCCCTGTGCCCGGACGGGCGTGCGAATCATCGACCCGAAGCCCTCGCCGCACGTCGTCTACGAGTGGACGTTCCCCGTCCGCTCGGGCTTGAACAGCGAACTCCACGACGCCGAACTGCTCCCCTCGGGCGAACTGCTCGTCGCGGACATGGACAGAGAGCGGGTGTTCACGCTTGCGCCGAACGGGACGAGAACGTGGCAGTGGAACGCGAGCGAGCGGTACGACCCGCCCTCGGACCCGACGCGAACCGATTGGCTCCACATCAACGACGTTGACCGAATCGGTCCCGGTCGCTACCTCGTCAGCGTCCGGAACGCGAACCAACTCCTCGTCCTCCAGCGCGGTGAGGGCGTCGTTGACGTCGTGAACGCCGAGGGCGATTGGCGACTGCTGAACAAGCAACACAATCCCCAGTACCTCTCGAAGGACGCCGTTCTCGTCGCCGACAGCGAGAACGACCGCGTGGTCGAACTCCACCGGACGGACGGGAAGTGGAGCGTCGCGTGGCAGGCCCACGGCGCGGGCGGCATCGGTTTCGACTGGCCGCGGGACGCGGACCGACTACCGAACGGCCACACGCTCGTCACCGACAGCCGAAACAACCGGGTCGTCGAACTGAACGAGTCAGGGGCGATGGTCTGGAGCGCCCGCGTCCCCACGCTCCCCTACGAGGCGGACCGCTATCCGGGCGAGTACCCCGCCGGACCGCCCACGGACCAGACGGGCGACGTCGGAACGGGAACCACGAAACTTCCCGTCTTCGACTACCTGCTCGACAGCGCCCGGCACGTCGTCGCGCTCCCGTATTGGGTCGCCGGGTGGCATTTCGCGGTCGGATGCGTCGCGCTCCTCGTCTTCCTCGTGGGACTGTGGCTGTTCGTCCGGGCGTCGGAAAAGCCGATTGCGTGAGCAACCAGAATCGACACTCGTCGTTCTCCCGTTTGTCCTTCCGTGGCGCTCACTCAAATCGACCACTTGGACGCCGAGATGGACAACTGCATCAACGACTGCTTCGAGGCGACGCAAGCCTGTGAGTGGTGTGCGGACCGGTGTGCCGACGAGGACGAGGAGATGGGCGAGTGCATCCGGCTCTGCCGCGACGTGGCCGACATCGCGTCGATGCACGCCCGATTCATGGCGCGAAACTCGAACTACAGCGACCAGCTCGCCGAAGCCTGTGCCGGTATGTGCGAAGAGTGCGCCGAGGAGTGTTCCCGACACGACCACGACCACTGTCAGGTCTGTGCCGACGTGGTGGAAGACTGTGCCGAAAGCTGTCGGCAGATGATGGCGTAGGCCCCCGAATCGACCGTTGTCACTCTTTTGCGCGAAGCGCATCCAACACCGCGAACGTCCGGCGCTGAAGCGTCTCCGCGTCCTCCGCCAGCAGTTTTACGATGGCTTCCTTTCCAACCTCGCCCCGGTCGATTATCGCCACGGGCGTTCCGTCCGCCGACTGAAACGCCTGTTTCGCACCCCAGCCCATCGTACTGCCCTCTTCCGCCTTCACGTCCTCGGGTTCCGCGTCGCGGTCGAACTCCGCGACTTCGCCGCGCAGGGTCGAGAGCGCGTCTTCCACGTCGGCGTCGAACCGGCAGTTGACGGCGAACCGCAAACTAGGGTCGAACTCCCGCGCCGAGAGCAGGAACCGGGCCACGTGACTCGACGCGCCGAAGCGCACGCCGCGGTTCGGATTCACGCCGGACAGCGTGCGGGTGATTCGCCCTTCGACGGCGGCGGTCTCTCCCACGCTCTCGGCGGAGGGCGTCGCCCCGACGACGTTCATGCCGACTTCGGGGACCAGCGCGCTCACATCGCGTTCGACGAAGGAGCGGACGACCGCTTCGACCGCTTCCGCGGTGTCGTTTCGGTCCGCTCGGTTCCGAAGTTCGGCGAGGTGGTGGACCGCTCCCGGTCCTTCGCCGACGTCGAGGTTGTAGCGGACCGCCCGCTCCATGAAGTCGGTGGCTCCCGACACCGCGGTTTCGAGGTCGTCACCGAGCGCGAGTCGGGCCGCGACGGCGCTGGCGAGCGTGCAACCAGACCCGTGGGTCGCCTCGGTGTCGATGCGCGGGTGTTCGAAGACGGTCGCGCCGTCGCCGGTAACGAGCACGTCCCGGACCGTCTCGCCGGGGACGTGGCCGCCCTTCACGAGGGCGGCGTCCGCGCCGAGTTCGCGGAGGGCTTCGCCCGCCGCTTCGGCGCGTTCGTCGTCGGTCGGTTCGATGCCGGTCAGGACCTCGGCCTCGTCCGTGTTCGGCGTGACGAGCGTCGCGTGCTCGAACAGGTCCTCGTAGGCCTCCTCGCCCGCCGAGTCGAACAGTCGGTCGCCCGACGCCGCGACCATCACGGGGTCCACGACGACCGGGACGTCCACCTCGGCGACCTGCTCGGCGACGCTCCGCACGACGGGGGCCTCCGCGAGCATGCCGGTCTTGACCGCCCGCACGTCGAAATCGGAGAGGACGGCCTCACACTGGGCTTCGACTTCCTCGACGGGGAGCGTGGCGAACCCTTCGACGCCGCGGGTGTTCTGTGCCGTGACGCTCGTGATTGCGCTGGTTCCGAACACGCCGTGGGCCTCCATCGTCTTCAGGTCGGCCTGAATCCCCGCCCCGCCGCCGGAGTCGCTTCCGGCGATGGTCAGCGCGACGGGAAGCGAGACGGGTGCGGCGGTTCGCGTCATGTCGATTTCTCCATGAACTCCTCGAAGGCGGCCCAGAACGGGTCCGACTCGGGGTGTTCGATTTCTTCTCCATCGACGGTGACGCCTTCCCCATCGCGGACGTCGCCGATGATTCCCGCGGGGATGTCGGCGTCGTCGAGCGCGGACACGACGCGTTCCGCGTCCTCCGGCGCGACGGTCAACAGGAGCGTCCCTTCGCTGATGGACGACCACGGGTCGATGTCGAAGAACTCGCACGCCTCCAGTACGCCGGGAAGCACCGGCATATCGTCGCGGCTCACGTCGAGGTGGACGCCGCTGGCGGTCGCCATCTCGACCAGCGCGCCGTGGACGCCGCCCTCCGTGGCGTCGTGCATGGCCGACACGTCGCCCGTCTCGGCGGCGATGCGGGCGTCCTCCACCGGACTCATGTCGTAAAAGCGGTCCTTGGCTTCCTCGGCGGTCTCCTCGGGGAGGTCCATGAGGTCCGCGAACTGGTTGCTCAACAGGCCGGTCGCTTCGATGGCGGGGCCCTTCGTGAGCAGCACTTTGTCGCCCGGTCGCGCGCCGTTCGGTCGGACGACCTTCTCGGGGTCGCCGACCGCCATCGCGGTGGCTCCGCCGACCATCGGGTAGTTACAGCCCGCGTATCTGGCGGTGTGGCCCGTGACGACGCTGACGCCCAATTTCTTCGCTTCCCGGTCGAACGTCTGCCAGACGGTAGCGAACTCCTCGTCGCTGATTTCCGGCGGGAGGTTGAAATCCACCGCCAGATGGGTCGGTTGCAGGCCGCTGACCGCCACGTCGCTCATCAGGATGTGGAACGCGAACCACGCCGCCCGCTCGAATCCGAGCGAGGGCATGATGAAGATGGGATCCGTCGCCGTCGCTATCGCTTTGCCGCCGACTTCCAGAACATCGTCAGACTCTGTCTGACTGGCCATCGAGTCAAGCTCGATGACCCCGAAATCCACGCCGTGCTGTGGCTGTAACGTCACGTCGTCGCGCTCCGCGCCGAGGTGCGGGAAGATGTACTCCTCGAAGAATTCGCCGTCTACTTTGCCTAACTCGCTCATCGGTTCGGAATATTACTTTGTGGTATTTATCGGTGGTGTTCACTCCCGTTCGGCCGACAACTCTGCGAACACCTGCAACGAGGGGTCTACGTCGGGATGTTCGATTCGGTCGCCATCGACGTACACCCCTTCGCCCTCGCGCACCGTCCCCATTTCGGCCGCCGGAATCCCGGCGTCGGAGAGCGCGGCGAGGACCGTCTCCGCTCCCTCCGATGCGACCGTCAGCACGAGCGTTCCCTCGGTCGTGGATTCCCACGGGTCGACGTCGAAGTACTCGCACGCTTCCAGCACGCCCGGAAGCACCGGCACGTCGTCGTGGCTCACGTCGAAGCGCACTCCGGCGGAGCGGGCCATCTCGACCAGTGCGCCGTGAATCCCGCACTCCGTGGCGTCGTGCATGGCCGTGACCGGTCCCGCGTCGGCCGCCACCAGCGCGTCCTCGACCGGACTCATGTCGTAAAAGCGGTCCTTCGCGTTCTTGATGTCGTCCTCGGGGAGGTTGATTTGGTCCTCGAACAGCGTCACGAGAAAGCCCGCCGTCTCCACTCCCGGTCCCTTCGTCACGAGCACTTTGTCGCCCGATTGCGCCCCGTCAGGCCGGACGAGGTTCTCCTTCTCTCCCACCGCGAGCGTCGTCGCACCGCCGACCCACGGATACTGACACCCGGAGTATCGCGCGGTGTGGCCCGTGACGACGCTGACGCCCAGTTTTCTCGCTTCGCGGTCGAACGTCTGCCAGACCGTTGCGAACTCCTCGTCGGAAATCTCGGGTGGCAAGTTGAAGTCCACCGCGAGATGGGACGGACGCAGGCCGCTGACCGCCACGTCGCTCATCACGACGTGGAACGCGAACCACGCCGCCCGCTCGAAGCCCAGTTCGGGCAGGAGCGAGAGCGGGTCCGTGGCGAGCGCGACGACGTGAGTGTCCAATTCAATCACGCCGAAGTCCACGCCGTGTTTCGGCCCGAGGAGTTCGTCGTCGCGGTCCGCGCCGAGGTAGGGATAGATGTGTTCGTCGAAGAAATCGCGGTCTATCTTCCCGATGTCGCTCATACAGGTGGTATTTGGGCGGCGCACAAATCCGTGCTGATTCGTGGAACCGTATCGTAGACTTCCGAAAGTCCCCGCCCGCTTGCGGTCGTCTCAGTGACCTCTCTCCTTGGCTCACTTCGTTCGCCAGTGTCGAGAGAGGTCACTGAGACGACCACACAAGCGCGAGCGGGTGGCCCCTTTCAATCCACCCAGACACAGCAACCGCCCCGCACAGCACCGCGACAGCCACACCCTCCCCAGCCGATTGCGCGCTTCGCTCCGGAAGAGCGACGCTCTTCCGTGCTCTCGTTCACTTCGTTCACGAGAACTCCGCTCCAGTGCTCATCCACCGTCAGAGCAACGCTCTGACGAGCCATTCGCTCGTTCCGTTGTCACTCACGAAGACCTCGCACGCTTCACCGAGACGACGCGGCCGAAAGTGGCCGCGCCGTCCTGCCAGCGCGCGCCACATCGAAAATTAAAAATCGAGATGCGCGACGTGAAATCCGATTACTGCAGCGGAGCCAGTGCTTCTTTCTCCGCTTCCGTTTCGACGTTTGCGAAGACGGAGTGAGCGCCTTCGCGTTCCCGCGCGCTCGGGGCGACTTGGATGAATTCGGCGTTCTCGCGGGCGGCGGCGATGTCGTGGCCGCCGCAGTAACTCAGTCCCGAGCGGAGTCCGGCGAGGAAGGTCTCGGCTTCGTCGGCGAGCGGGCCTTTGTACTCGGTGAGGCCGTCGATTCCCTCGCCGGCGTCGGGGGTGAGGTCCTTGTCGGTGCGGTTCTCGTTCGCGGCGGTGGAGGCCATTCCCCGCGACCGTTTGAACGTCCGCCCGTCCACGGTCACGGTTTCGCCGGGGGCTTCCTCGGTTCCGGCGAAGAAGCTCCCCATCATCACGGTCGAGGCTCCGGCCATGAGCGCCTTCACGGCGTCGCCGGAGGTGCGGATACCGCCGTCGGCGACGATGGGGATTTCCAACTCGTCTGCCCGGTCCGAGCAGTCGTCCACGGCGGTCAGTTGGGGGACGCCCGCCCCGGCGACTTTACGGGTCGTGCAGTGCGAACCGGGGCCGACGCCGACCTTCACGCCGTCCGCGCCCGCCGAGTAGAGGTCCGAGACGGCTTCCGGCGTGACGACGTTTCCGGCGACGAGTTCCGCGTCGGGGAACTCGGCTTTGATTTCGGACACGGCGTCCAGACAGCGCTCCATGTGGCCGTGAGCGACGTCAACCATGATGCAGTCCGCGCCCGCGTCGAGCGTGGCCTCCGTCCGGTCGATGAACTCCTCGTTGATGCCGACGGCGGCACCGACCAGTCCATCGGCCGCTTTCACCGATCGAACCTGTTCGGCCTGCTCCTCGATGCCCATGAAGCGGTGAATCGTTCCGAGGCCGCCCAACTCCGAGAGGGCGATTGCGGCGTCCGTCTCGGTGACGGTATCCATCGGCGCGGAGAGAAGCGGCGCGTCGAGTTCGAGGGTCGGCGTCAGCTTCGTCGTCAGGGAGACGTCGCTCCGGCTATCGACCGGAGAGCGTTGCGGCACGAGCAGCACATCGCCGTACGAAAGACCTGTCCTGATGTCCATCGGTAACCTTCACTCCCGAGTTTCCGACTCCACTTAACTCCACTGAAAGCGGACGGAAACGGTCGGCAACAGCGTATTTCGTGTCGCGTGGTGAACGATATTCGATGACGACCATCGACACAGAAACGGACGTGACGACCCTCATCAACGTCTTCACCGTGATTCCCGAGCGACAAGACGAACTGGTGGACCTCCTCGCCGACGCCACCGAGGAGACCATGCGTTACCTCCCCGGTTTCGTCTCCGCGAACATCCATCGAAGCCGGGACGGAGAACGCGTCGTCAACTACGCCCAGTGGGAGAGCGAAGCCGATTACGAAGCCATCTTCGAGCGGCCCGACGTGCGCGAACACATGGATGGGGCGCTCGAACTCGCCACGGCGGACTACCACCTCTACGACGTGGCGGTCACGGACGAACGGTAGCCACGCGCCCCGTCCGCTCCGCCGCGATTCCGGTGGCTTATTGCTGTGCGGGAACTGGGTTTCTCGCATGGACGCGGCGCTGGGGGCACCCGAGAAGATGGCCGAACACAGCGACGAACTGACGCCGATGATGCGTCAGTATTTCGAGCTGTGTCGGCAGTACGACGATTCGATGGTACTGTTTCAGGTCGGCGACTTCTACGAGACGTTCTGCGAGGCGGCCGAGCGCTGTTCGAGGATTCTCGAAATCACGCTCACGCAACGCGAGGACAACACGGGGACGTATCCGATGGCCGGTATCCCCATCGACAACGCCGAATCGTACATCGAGGCGTTGTTGGACGCGGGCTATCGCGTCGCGGTCGCCGACCAAGTGCAGGACCCGGCGGACGCCTCCGGCGTGGTCGAACGCGCCGTCACCCGCGTCGTCACGCCCGGCACGCTGACCGAGGACGAACTGCTCCACGGCGACGACAACAACTTCGTCGCCAGCCTCGCCCACGACGACGGCTACGGCCTCGCCATCCTCGACGTTTCGACGGGGGACTTCTACGCGACGACGGTCGAAACTGCGAGCGAGGTCCGCAACGAAGTGGAGCGCTTCGCCCCGACGGAAGCCATCGTCGCCCCCGCCCTCGACCCCGACTCGGCCGCGTCCGACGGTACGACCGACACGCCGACCCCCGACGTCTTCGACGCGGACTGCATGGTGACGGAGTACGCCGGAGCCACCTTCGACATCGACGGCGCGAGCGAGTTGGTCGCCGACTACTTCGGCCCGCCGGACCGACTGCTTGCCACCGACGCCGAAATCCGGGCCTGTGGGGCGCTCCTCTCCTACGCCGAGTACGTCCGCGGCGGCGAAGGCGTGACTGAGGACGCCACTGACGACACCGACACCCGTCTCGACTACCTCAACCATCTGACGCGGTACGACCCGCGCTCGTACATGCTGTTGGACGCCGTGGCGCTCTCGAGCCTGGAACTGTTCTCGTCCCGCGCCGTTCACGGGCAGGACGACGCCACGCTCGTCGGCGTGCTGGACGAAACTGCGTGCGCCCTCGGCAGTCGCAAACTCACGGACTGGCTCCGCCGCCCCCTGCTGGAACGCGACCGCATCGAAGCCCGACTCGACGCCGTGGAGGAGTGGACGACGACGGTGCAAGCGCGCGAAGAGGTCCACGAGCTTCTCCGAAACGTCTACGACATCGAACGCCTCATCTCCCGCGTCTCCCGCGGCCGGGCAAACGCCCGCGATTTGCGCTCGCTGAAGGCCACGCTCGACGTGGTGCCGGACATCGCGGAGGCGATGGAAGGCGTCGAATCTCCCAAACTACGACGCCTCCACGAGAACCTGGACGAGATGGCCGACGTGCGCGACCGAATCGGCCGCGCGATTCCCGAGGAACCGCCCATCGAAATCACCGAAGGCGGCGTCATCAAATCGGGCTACGACGACGAACTGGACGACCTCCGCGAGACGGAGCGCTCGGGGAAGGCGTGGATAGACGACCTCGAAGCGAGCGAACGCGAGCGGACGGGTATCGGGTCGCTCAAGGTCGGTTACAATCAGGTCCACGGCTACTACATCGAGGTCACCGACCCGAACCTCGACAAGGTGCCCGAGGACTACACGCGACGACAGACCCTGAAAAATTCGGAGCGATTCTACACGCCGGAACTCAAGGAGCGCGAGGACGAAATCGTCCGCGCCGAACAGCGCGCCGACGAGTTGGAGTACGACCTCTTTTGCGAGGTGCGCGAGGCCGTCGCCGAGGAGTCCGAGCGGGTGCAGTCGCTGGCCGAGACGCTGGCCGAACTCGACACCCTCGTCGCGCTGGCCGAGGTCGCCGCCAAGCACGGCTACTCGCGCCCCGAAATCGTCTCGGAGGGCATCGAGATTCGAAACGGCCGCCATCCCGTTGTCGAGCGAACCCAATCTTCGTTCGTGCCGAACGACACCCGCCTCGACCACGACACGCTGGCGGTCATCACCGGCCCGAACATGGCCGGAAAATCGACGTACATGCGGCAGGTCGCGCTCATCACCATCCTCGCACAGGTCGGGAGCTTCGTCCCCGCCGACGAGGCGCGCCTCGAACTGGTGGACCGCGTGTTCACCCGCGTTGGCGCGAGCGACGACATCGCGGGCGGCCGCTCGACGTTCATGGTCGAGATGACCGAACTCGCCGACATTCTCGGAAACGCGACCGACCGCTCGCTGATTTTGCTGGACGAGGTGGGCCGCGGAACGAGCACGACGGACGGTTTCGCCATCGCCCGCTCGGTCACCGAGCACGTCCACGACGAAATCGGCGCGAAGACGCTCTTTGCGACCCACCACCACGACCTCACGGCCGTCGCCGACGACCTTCCGAACGCTATCAACCTCCACTTCGGCGCGACCGAGCGGGACGGCGAGGTCGTCTTCGACCACCACATCTCGGAGGGCGCGACGATGGCCTCCTACGGCGTCGAAGTCGCCCAACTCGCCGGTGTCCCGGAGTCGGTCATCCGCCGCTCGAAGGACCTGCTGGCCGAAGACGAGGGGGACTCGGTGGACGAAGGTACCTGTCCTCGGGACGCCGACCCGAGCGATTCCGCTCCCCAGTCACCTCCCGTGACATCCGCTTCGAACGACGTACTCGCCGAACTCCGCCGTACCAACGTCGCCGACACGACGCCCCTCGAAGCGTTGCAACTGCTCGATAGGCTGAAGAGAGAGTTAGACTGAGTTGTGTCCTTTAGGGTTCCAACGAGACGAACTCCAACCCGCTTTCGGCGAGCATGTTGCGGGCGCGTTCCGTCACCGACGGCGCGACGAGGACGCCGCGAATCTCGGCTTCGGCGTGCAGGTCGCGGCGGAGGGCGTCCACGTAGCGCCGGAGTTGGCCGACCGCATCGGGGCCGACGCGCCGTCGTTTGAGTTCCACCACCATCGTGGTGCCCTCCGCGTCCGTGCCGTAGATGTCGATGGCACCCGCCGCCGTCTGGCGCTCCGTGGCGAGCGGCGTGAAGCCCGCCTCCACGAGGTCCGGGTCGTCCAGAATCCGCTGTCGGAGATCCTCTTCCGTCCCGTCTAGGGACAACTCCGTCGCGTCACTCACGTCGAACGCGGACACCTGCGTGAGGCGCTCGAACTCGACTTCGAGCGATTCGCTCGGACTCGTTCGCTGGCTACCGACGCGGAGGCGGTCGTCCACGAGTTCGGCGTCGAGGGTTCCACCCGGCGGTTGCCAGTTCACCGGTTTCTGTCCCTCCTCGGTGTGGACGAGCGTGGTTCCGTCGGGTTTGAGCACGACGAGTCGGTCGCCCGGTCCGAGATAGCTCTCCGCGCGGCCGTCGTAATCGACTGTACAGCGCCCGAACAGGGTCACGAGGTCTCCCCGTTCGATGGCCGTCTCGACGTGTGTCAGCGCCTCGCCGTGCGTCGGCGTCCGGAGCGTGGCGGGGTCCGTCCTGTCGTTCGTCTGCGTCACTGACCGATGGTAGATGGTAGTCGGATAAAAACCGATTGCCATCACCGCACGGAAATCACCTCCCGGCGGCTTCCCGCCCACTCGCCGACGCGAGATGCGAGGTAGTCGTGAGCGTCCTCGACATCGAGCACGTCACGGCGAACCATGTCCCGAACCACATCCCGCGTCGCGCGAAACCAGCGGCGGACGCGGGCGGCGTCGCGCTCCGACTCGACTGCGACGAGCGCGCCGGCGTGCACGTCGGCGTCGGCGGTCGCGCCGAACCAGAGCGGGAGATACGCGGCAACGAGCCACGTCAGAGAGACGACGTAGAACGCCTCGAACGCCCGATAATCGAACGTCGCGGCATCCTCGAACGCCAGCGCGGTATCTCGGGGCGTCGGGTCGATTGCGGGCGTCCATCTCTCTCCGATGCGGGACGGGCGGTTGCCCGCGAAGGGTGTTTCCGGCGTGATTCCGTGACGGAGTTCGAGGTCCGCCGCGCCCCAGTGTGCGTAGTGACGGTCGTACCGGCCGTCGGGTCGCTCGTAAACGACGAGTGCTCTGTGTCCCACGGTGGCCCGGAGTGCTTCCGTCATTACATAAAAACATCCGCCTCGTCGCCGACGGCGCGGACGGTGAACCGCCCAAAGGTTCAATTCGTTGCTCGGTCGAATTATCGATATGACGCGGTTTGCTGGGGGTCCGAAACGATGACCCGGTATTCTCCACTCGAACGGTACGGACTCATCGGTAATCTGGAGACTTGTGCGCTGGTCAACGACGAGGGCGAAATCGAGTGGCTTCCCCTGCCACACGTCGAATCACCGAGCGTGTTTACGAGCGTCTTGGACGCCGAAAACGGGGGATTCTGGCGGATTCAGCCGACCGACTCGTTCGACTCGGAACAGTCGTATCTCGACGGAACGAACGTGTTGCGGACGACGTTCGAAACGAATTCCGGGCGCGTGCGGGTTACCGATTTCATGCCCGTCCGCGACGACGGCATGGAGCGTGCGGTCTACCGCGAGGTGACGGCTGTCGAGGGAACCGTCGAACTCGAACTGACGTTCGCCCCGCGATTCGATTACGCACGGGGGGAATCAATCGTGGAATCCACCGACGGCGGGGTTCGTGTCTCGGACGGGGAGTATCCGACTGACGACGCGGAATTCGTCTTTCTCGCGGGCGGTGTCGGATTCGAGGTGGACGGGGCGACCGTCCGCGCCACGTGGTCGCTGTCGGCGGACGAATCGACGTGGTTCGTGCTGTCGCACGAGGAGACGGGTGAGGCGGACCCCGACGTTTGTTCCCAGCGCCTCGACCGAACGGTGGATTTCTGGCGCGACTGGGCGCACTCCTGCCCGGACGGGTGCTCGTTCGACGGGGTGCACCACGACCTCGCCGTCCGGTCGGGATTGGTCCTCAAACTGCTCACCCACCGCGAAACGGGAGCCATCTGTGCCGCGCCGACCACCTCGCTCCCCGAGAACGTCGGCGGGGTTCGAAACTGGGATTATCGCTACAGCTGGATTCGAGACGCCGCGTTCACGATTCAGGCGCTCGCCCATCTCGGTCACACCGCCGAGGCCGAATCGTACTTCGATTGGTTCCTCAACCTCAGCCACGCCGAGCACCCGACGCAACTGCAACCGCTCTACGGACTGCACGGCGCCCCCGACCTACAGGAACGAACGCTCGACCATCTCTCGGGCTACCGCGACTCGTCCCCGGTTCGCGTCGGCAACGCGGCGAAGGACCAGCGACAACTCGACATCTTCGGCGAACTCCTCTTGGCGATATTCGAAACGACCGACGGAGACGAGTTCAACCCCCACGACTGGGACGCGATTCGGGGTATCGTCGAGCACGTCTGCGACGTCTGGGACAAACCCGACGCGGGAATCTGGGAAGTTCGCGGCGGCCCGCGTCACTTCGTCCACTCGAAGGTCATGTGTTGGGTCGCGCTCGACCGCGGCTTGCGAATCGCCGACGAGTGGGGATTCGACGCCCCGACCGGGAAGTGGGAGCAGACGCGCGACATGATCCACGGCGAAATCCTCGAACGCGGGTACGACGACGATATCGGGAGTTTCGTCCAGTCCTACGGTTCGAAGTCGCTGGATGCGACAGCGTTGCTGATACCCATCGTCGGCTTCCTCCCGTTCGAGGACGACCGGGTGCAAAACACCATCGACGCCATCCGAGACCGACTCGAAGCGGACGACGATGGCCTCGTCCGGCGCTACGACGGCACGGACGGTCTACCGGGCGATGAAGGGGCCTTCGTCATCTGCTCGTTCTGGCTCGTCTCCGCGCTGGCGCTCTCCGGTCGCGTCGAGGAAGCACGCGACGTGTTCGAGTCGGTCTGTGACCACGCGAGTCCGCTCGGCCTGCTCGCCGAGGAAATCGACCCGGAGACGGGGGAACTGCTGGGAAACTACCCGCAAGCGTTCAGTCACGTCGGGTTGGTCAACGCCGCGCTGTATCTCGGCATGGCCGAGCGCGGGGAGGAGTCGGTCCCGGAAGCGATCGGAAAATAGCGGCTCCAAACCTCATTCGAGGACTTCCGTCGCGTTGTCGCGCGGCCGGTAGCCGAGCGCACGCTCCGCCCAGAGCAGGGAGAGGAACCGGTCGTCGTTGCGCGACGTGGCGTGGGCGGTGACGGCCCGTTCCGGCAGGTCCGCCGTCACGGCGGCGCGAATCACGTCGCGGCAGTCCCGCGGGCTGAGCCACATGGCGCGGGCGAAGCGGGCGTGTTCCTCCGGTTCGTCCTGCGTGTCTCGAAGACCGTCTTCGGGAAGGAGCCACCCGATTCTGAGGTTGACGACCTCGATATCGTGTCGGTCGGCGTAGTAGGTCCCCAACGCCTCGCCGGTCACCTTGCTAACGCCGTAGTAGGAGTCCGGTCGCGGCGGGTCGTCGTGGGAGATCGGTTCGGCCGTCCCGGTCGTCATCGTCTCCGTCTTCGTCCTATCCGCGGCGTTGTACATCCCGACGGCGTGGTTCGAGGACGCGAAGACGACTCGCCGAATCCCGTGCTCCCGCGTCGCCTCGAAGACGTTCCGCGTTCCCTCGATGTTCACGTCCACGGTGCTCCGCCAGTCCGCCTCGGGCGACGGGTTCGCCGCGAGGTGTACCACCACGTCGTGTCCCGACAGCGCGTCGGAAAGCGCGTCGTAGTCCGTCACGTCACAGCGCACGCTGTCGATGTCGTCGTGCTCGCTGTGCGTAATCGGCGTCACGTCGTGGTCTTCGAGCGCGGTCAACGACTCGCGGCCGACGTTGCCTCCGGCACCCGTCACTGCGATCCGTGTCATGTCGGCGTGATTCGTCCCGGACGACCCTATATCCTCCGTCGAACGATGTCAGGAAACTATCGGTTCGTGGATTTGGCGACGTGGCGTCGAACGATTCCACTCCGTTCGTTTTTTGCTACTGAATCCTATCGTCGAACACTGATTCGATGCCTGATTAACTAATAACTACTATAATGTACTGAATAATACTGAATTATACTGGAGAATACTATTCCCAGCGCTTCTCACCGTCAGGAACGTCCGATTGCATTCTTCGAATCACGTCCGCGACGCGGTATCCGCGACGTTGAACGGGCGGGCGTCGGCGAGGTCGAACAGGTGTACGACGTCCTCCCGGCCGTAGTGGTCGAGCAGTTCGTGCAACGACCGGAACGTCAGCGTCTCGGTCGCTCCGGCGGCCGCGAGCGCGATGTACCGCTCCCCGAATACGGGTACGTCCTTGTTGATGACCTTCCCGAAGCCCCGAAACTTCTCGGGGCGGAGCGCGTCGAGGTCGATACCGTGGTCGTACGTGTCCCAGCGGGTGTCCTCTGGTCGGATTCCGACCTCTCGGCACGCGGTTTCGAGTCGCGTGTAGTCGCCGAACGCGTCCCACGCCGGACGCCGTAAATCGACGTGCGCGAGGTCCGCTTCGAGTCGGGTCCGAAGCCGCTCGGCGAGGTCCTCCCGCGTCGAATCGGCCGCCGCCCTCGCTCGGCCGACGAGTTGCGGCACGTCGAACGTCTCGCCGCCGTAGGTAATGTACTCGTCTCCGTCCCGCTCGGCGAGCCAATCGAGCGTTCGCGCGACCAAATCGAGTTCGTCGTCGGGCGTGTCGTCCCGTCGGAACAGCATCTCCATCTCCCTGTCGCCGCCGGGCGATTCGTAGCCGAGCGCGACCGCGAGCAGTTCGAAGTACGCCGGGTCGCGGAAATCCGGCGGCGTCTCGTAGTGGTCGAGCGTCGGACTCACCGTTTCGATGTCGAGTGCGAACCGTCCTGCCATCTATCGTTCACGGCGTCGGGCGGCGATGGTAAAACTATGGTAATCGGTTTCGGCGAACCCGCGTTACCGGCCGCCGTCCACGAGCCGTTCGAGTTGCTCCGGCGGAACCGCACCGCGCGCGGCGTGGCCGTCGTAAGCGAACGTCGGGACCCCCGTCACACCGCGTCGTTGCGCTTCCGCGAACCTGTCTTGAAGCTCCTCGTGGAGGTCGTCGTCCGCGATTGCGTTCCGAATCTCGTCCCTATCGAGTCCCGCATCTTCGGCGAGGTCGGCGAGGACGTCCGCGTCTCCGATGTCCCGTCCATCCTGCCACAGCGCCTCGAAAATCCCCTCGTCGAAGTCGAGCCAGCGGTCGGGGTGCTCGGATTTGACGTAGTAGGAGGCGACTTGCGCGGGGAGCGAGTCCACGTCGGTCGCTATCTCCTGAGCCATCTCGACGTCGTACTTCTCCTGTAGCCGCCGGACGTTCTCCCGCGCTTGTCGGTAGTACTGTTCGCCCTTCCCGTCCTCCGCGCTCCGGTCGATGGAGCCATCGGCCTTGCGCTTCCCGCTCCGCAGGTCGAACGGATGCCAGTCGAGTACGAGGGGGTCCTCGCGCGTCTCCCGATACCGCTCCAGCGACTGGCGTCCCAGATAACAGAACGGGCAGACGTAATCGGAGTACACGACGAGTCGGTCGGCCGCTTCGGGGTGGCTCATGGATGGCCGTTGTGCGGTGGGGTGCAAAAAGCGGATGGCCTCGGAAGCGGTTGCCCCTTCGTCGGATTTCCCGTCGTCAGCTCCGCGAGCACTTCGCTCGTGACTCCGTTCTGCCATCGTCTTCCTTCAATCGTCTCGCCCAACCACATCCCGGAACCGAACGCCTCAGGTACGTCGAGCACGAAATTCGTGACAGATGGCACCCGCACTGTACCCGCTCCACGCCGTCGCCTCTTCCGGTGGACTCGCACTCCACGTCGTGTTGGCGGTGGCGGCAATCGGGTCCGCGGCCGTCTTCCTGCTGGCGCTGGCGGCGTTTCGACAGCGGCGGACGCTCCCGTATCTGCTGGTGGCACTCGCGTTCGCGGCGCTCGCGGGTCGCGAACTCGTCGGCGGGATGACGGCGGCGAACTACCTCTCCGCGAACGCCCACCACCTGTACGAACACGGGCTCGACATCGTCGTCATCGCCCTCCTCATCGGTGCGGTGTACTACGCCAGAAGCGTCGAAACGCGGCGACTGACCCACGACGACGAAACGGTGCCGACGGAAGACGATGACGACTGACCCACGACGACGAAACGACAACCACTGAAAACGATGACCGAGACACGAACACGGATAGCCCAATGCGTCGATTCCCGTCCGGGAATTCACTTCAACGACCTCGTGCGGGAGTCGGTCATCGTTTTTCAGTGGTTGTCGTTTTCGTCGTCGTGGGTCAGTCGTCATCGTCTTCCGTCGGCACCGTTTCGTCGTCGTGGGTCAGTCGCCGCGTTTCGACGCTTCTGGCGTAGTACACCGCACCGATGAGGAGGGCGATGACGACGATGTCGAGCCCGTGTTCGTACAGGTGGTGGGCGTTCGCGGAGAGGTAGTTCGCCGCCGTCATCCCGCCGACGAGTTCGCGACCCGCGAGCGCCGCGAACGCGAGTGCCACCAGCAGATACGGGAGCGTCCGCCGCTGTCGAAACGCCGCCAGCGCCAGCAGGAAGACGGCCGCGGACCCGATTGCCGCCACCGCCAACACGACGTGGAGTGCGAGTCCACCGGAAGAGGCGACGGCGTGGAGCGGGTACAGTGCGGGTGCCATCTGTCACGAATTTCGTGCTCGACGTACCTGAGGCGTTCGGTTCCGGGATGTGGTTGGGCGAGACGATTGAAGGAAGACGATGGCAGAACGGAGTCACGAGCGAAGTGCTCGCGGAGCTGACGACGGGAAATCCGACGAAGGGGCAACCGCTTCCGAGGCCATCCGCTTTTTGCACCCCACCGCACAACGGCCATCCATGAGCCACCCCGAAGCGGCCGACCGACTCGTCGTGTACTCCGATTACGTCTGCCCGTTCTGTTATCTGGGACGCCAGTCGCTGGAGCGGTATCGGGAGACGCGCGAGGACCCCCTCGTACTCGACTGGCATCCGTTCGACCTGCGGAGCGGGAAGCGCAAGGCCGATGGCTCCATCGACCGGAGCGCGGAGGACGGGAAGGGCGAACAGTACTACCGACAAGCGCGGGAGAACGTCCGGCGGCTACAGGAGAAGTACGACGTCGAGATGGCTCAGGAGATAGCGACCGACGTGGACTCGCTCCCCGCGCAAGTCGCCTCCTACTACGTCAAATCGAGCACCCGACCGCTGGCTCGACTTCGACGAGGGGATTTTCGAGGCGCTGTGGCAGGATGGACGGGACATCGGAGACGCGGACGTCCTCGCCGACCTCGCCGAAGATGCGGGACTCGATAGGGACGAGATTCGGAACGCAATCGCGGACGACGACCTCCACGAGGAGCTTCAAGACAGGTTCGCGGAAGCGCAACGACGCGGTGTGACGGGGGTCCGACGTTCGCTTACGACGGCCACGCCGCGCGCGGTGCGGTTCCGCCGGAGCAACTCGAACGGCTCGTGGACGGCGGCCGGTAACGCGGGTTCGCCGAAACCGATTACCATAGTTTTACCATCGCCGCCCGACGCCGTGAACGATAGATGGCAGGACGGTTCGCACTCGACATCGAAACGGTGAGTCCGACGCTCGACCACTACGAGACGCCGCCGGATTTCCGCGACC
>NZ_MEIH01000380.1:0-29786 GCF_001723155.1 Haladaptatus sp. W1 | reverse complement strand
CGGACGAACGTCAGCACGGAGGACGAGATGCGGCGAATTCGGAACGTCACGCAAAACGTCTCCAGCCAGCAGGCGACGGTGCGCGAGGCGGAGTTCACCCAGACGAACCTGACAGCCACGATACGGACGCCGAACGTGTCGTTTCTCGACCCGCTTCGCGTCACCGGCCGACTGACGGACGAGAACGGCACCGCCATCGGAAACCAGTCGATTCAGCTCCGGTTGGCCGGCAATCGTTCACAACGCGTTCGAACGAGCGAGAACGGGTCGTTCTCGCTCGTTGGCAGACCGGCGGTGGTGTCGCGCGGCAACCGCTCCTTCCGCGTCGAGTACCATCCCGCCAACGAGTCCACCTATCTCGGCTCGAACGCGACGGTTCAGGCAAACGTCTCCCCGGTGGCCGCCATGATCGATATTTCGAACCACACGCAGCAGGTGCGATACAACGACACGGTGTCCGTTTCGGGGCGCGTCCACGCTGGGCAGGTCGGCGCAACCGACGTGCCGGTTGCCGTCTTCGTTGGGAAGACGCGAGTGGGAACGACGCGTACCGGTCTGGACGGTTCTTTCTCGTTCGCCGAGACGCTGAATGCGAGTATTCCCGCCGGTCAGAATGCGCTTCGCGTCGTACTCCCCTTCCGTCACCGCGCGTTGAACGCGCTGAACGTAACGGCCCCGGCCGTCGTCGAATCGTCGCCGACGACGCTCACTCTCTCGGGGACGGCCGGGAAGGCCCGGAACGTAAATCTCTCCGGACGCCTCAATACGACAAACGGCACGCCGGTCGCGAACCAACAAGTATCCATCCTCGTTAACGGGACGCAAGTCGTGTCCACGCGGACGGACCAAAACGGCACCTATCGAGCTTCGCTCGTCCTGTCGCCGTCCCTCGTTTCCGCGGACGGCAACGCGACGTTTCGTCGCCCAGTTCGATGGCCGCGGAAAGAACGTCGAGTCGGCGCGTACCGCGACCGAGATTTCGGTCACAGATTCCGACGACGGCCCACTTGACTCGACGACCCGTGGCTGGTTGGTCGGCCTCGGCGTGGCCTCCCTCATCACGCTCGGCGGGTTCTTCCTCTGCGTTCCGACATCGGCGGTGGTGACATTGGCGGCGGTGACATCGACGACGGCGAAAGCGACAGGATGGCGACCAACGCTGGTACGGTTTCACCATCGGACGCCACCACGGCGGACTTTTCTGTATCCGCGAGGAGTTTCTTGACCGTGCTCGCTCGGCACGCGAGGCGGGTGAGTTCGAAACGGCTGTCGAGATGGGGTATCAGCTACTCGCAACCAATTCGACGCCGTGGTGCCGACGGCCGCTTCGACCCACTGGGAGTTCTACAACGCCTGCCGGGAGGCCGACCTCGCCGACGAGACGCTTACGACCATCGCCGACGTGACCGAACAGTACGAACAGGCGGCTTTCACCACAAATCGAGTGAGCCGCGAGACGGCGACGGCGGTCATCGACGCCGCCAGCACGCTCGTCGAAGAGGCGCTTAACTCCTTCCCCACGAGATATCCGCTATGGAACCGGATGACAATCGTCGCACCTGGGCCGAGCGCTCGGGGGCGTATTCGCCCGCCTACTACGCTCGAATCGGGGCGAACGGGTGAGCGACACTCTTCGACGAGCGTGCTGGCGGCGTCGATGACCGCCGTCGCCGTCTCGCGGCTCACTCGATTTGTGGTGAAAGCCGCCTGTTCGTACTGTTCGGTCACGTCGGCGATGGTCGTAAGCGTCTCGTCGGCGAGGTCGGCCTCCCGGCAGGCGTTGTAGAACTCCCAGTGGGTCGAAGCGGCCGTCGGCACCACGGCGTCGAATTGGTTGCGAGTAGCTGCATACCCCATCTCGACAGCCGTTTCGAACTCACCCGCCTCGCGTGCCGAGCGAGCACGGTCAAGAAACTCCCTCGCGGATACAGAAAAGTCCGCCGTGGTGGCGTCCGATGGTGAAACCGTACCAGCGTTGGTCGCCATCCTGTCGCTTTCGCCGTCGTCGATGTCACCGCCGCCAATGTCACCACCGCCGATGTCGGAACGCCAGAGGAAGAACCCGCCGAGCGTGATGAGGGAGGCCACGCCGAGGCCGACCAACCAGCCACGGGTCGTCGAGTCAAGTGGGCCGTCGTCGGAATCTGTGACCGAAATCTCGGTCGCGGTACGCGCCGACTCGACGTTCTTTCCGCGGCCATCGAACTGGGCGACGAACGTCGCGTTGCCGTCCGCGGAAACGAGGGACGGCGACAGGACGAGCGAAGCTCGATAGGTGCCGTTTTGGTCCGTCCGCGTGGACACGACTTGCGTCCCGTTAACGAGGATGGATACTTGTTGGTTCGCGACCGGCGTGCCGTTTGTCGTATTGAGGCGTCCGGAGAGATTTACGTTCCGGGCCTTCCCGGCCGTCCCCGAGAGAGTGAGCGTCGTCGGCGACGATTCGACGACGGCCGGGGCCGTTACGTTCAGCGCGTTCAACGCGCGGTGACGGAAGGGGAGTACGACGCGAAGCGCATTCTGACCGGCGGGAATACTCGCATTCAGCGTCTCGGCGAACGAGAAAGAACCGTCCAGACCGGTACGCGTCGTTCCCACTCGCGTCTTCCCAACGAAGACGGCAACCGGCACGTCGGTTGCGCCGACCTGCCCAGCGTGGACGCGCCCCGAAACGGACACCGTGTCGTTGTATCGCACCTGCTGCGTGTGGTTCGAAATATCGATCATGGCGGCCACCGGGGAGACGTTTGCCTGAACCGTCGCGTTCGAGCCGAGATAGGTGGACTCGTTGGCGGGATGGTACTCGACGCGGAAGGAGCGGTTGCCGCGCGACACCACCGCCGGTCTGCCAACGAGCGAGAACGACCCGTTCTCGCTCGTTCGAACGCGTTGTGAACGATTGCCGGCCAACCGGAGCTGAATCGACTGGTTTCCGATGGCGGTGCCGTTCTCGTCCGTCAGTCGGCCGGTGACGCGAAGCGGGTCGAGAAACGACACGTTCGGCGTCCGTATCGTGGCTGTCAGGTTCGTCTGGGTGAACTCCGCCTCGCGCACCGTCGCCTGCTGGCTGGAGACGTTTTGCGTGACGTTCCGAATTCGCCGCATCTCGTCCTCCGTGCTGACGTTCGTCCGGTTCGAGAGGCGGTTGTAGTTCGTCGTCAGGTTGCTACTGGAGCGGTCGATGTCCTTCTGGAGGCGTTCGAGTTTCCGGGCGAGCGTGCGGGCTTTCTGGTCGTTTCCGTTCTGTTTCGCCCGCTGATAGCGGTCGTACAGCTGGCGGTAGCGTTGGACGCGTGAGACGTACTGTTGTTGACTCCGTTGAGCGTTCTTCAGGGTTTTCGCCGTTTTGTCGTCTGACGTTCCGTCCGTCTGTCCCGAGACTTCGACGTACTTACTCAGGAGGTCATCGTAATCGTCGCCGAGGACCGAGTGGGCTTTCTCATACTGTCCCTGCTCGATTTTCATGGTGCTCGACCCGAGTTGCGACGAGAGTCGACCGGACAGCCACCGTTCGAGCTCGGATAAGTCCTCCTCCGACTGCACGTCGTCTGGGTTCTCGTGGTGGACCGTTGAGTTGTTGCGGGCGAACGCGGCCGTACCGACGTGTTCCGGTTGGGAGGAGAACCGGGCGACGTCGGACGTCGATACTGCCGCTGCCTGTGCGGGCAGTACCGCGGCTACGAGGAGGAAGGCGAGAAGACCGAGCGATGCGGCGGACCGAGACACATCTATTGCATTAGAGTCATCCGTGAAAACAGCTTCTTTCTGTGAGTGGTACTATCGGGTATCAACCACGTTCTTCGGCACACCGTCGTCCGGATGAACTCACACGAATGAATTTCGACACCGCACGCCAACGGTTTCCGATACCCCACCTCAGACCCCCGATTTCCGATACCAGTAGTACTCGGGGGCGGCATCCGCATCCGTCTCCCCTTCCACGTGTACGTTCCCCACCACGCTCTCGTTTCTGTCAGTACCCCCATCTCGGTCGGGTGGCATCGGAACGACCCGGTACCCACGCGACTCGCAAAAGCCGTGCGCGTCGGTTAGTTCGACCGGCGTCGAGAGGACGGCCTGTGTGAAACCGCGGTCGGCGGCGCGTTTTTCCAACGCGGACATGAGCACGGTTCCGACGCCGGTCGATTGGACCTCCGGGAGCACCGCCACGCTCCGAACGTGGGCGGTCGACGCGTCGGCGTCGCGGGCACGCCGAATGGCAGAATCGTCGGCTTTGGAGCGGGCGAGCGGCTGAAAGCCACCGATGCCCGCGATTCCGTTCGTCCGCGCGTGCAGGCGGTCGACTATCGTCGCGTTGGCCGCCGTCGCGTTGTCCGTCACGACGAGGAACTCCCCCTCGCGTTCGAGAAATTCGGTCGGGATGTGTCGAAGATACCGGTTGTACTCCGGCGAGTAGCGCATGGCTGAGTCGCGGAGCGACCGGTCGTGGACCCGCCAAACCGCGTTTTTGTCCGCGTCTCGATAGCGTCGAACCGTCCATCGGGGGACGGAACGGGTGTTAATAAGTTCACAGTTTACGGAGGCTTCAACCAACTTCCGTATCCGATACAATACAATACATTAAATTGGGAGGGGGTGGGTTGTCAACAGTATGGAGGTGACGCGCCGATACGAAGTCGGAGTGGTGCTCGGTTGCCTGCTCGCGGGCGGGGCGTGGCTGCTCGACCAGCCGCTGCTCCTCGTCGGCGCGGCCGGAATCGGTGCGTCACTGCTCGTCCAGCAGTATCGATTCACACGCGACGCGTTGGCGACGGCCGATGCGCTCACCGTAACCCAATCGATGTCCCAGCGCCGCGTGGCGACCGACGAGGACACGTCGGTCGCCGTCTGCGCGACGCTCTCCGAACCGTCGCCGCTCGCCGTGTCGGTCGAGTCACGCCCGCCGGTGCCCGCGACCGGACGTGACCCGGAGAACCAATCGTTCACCCTCGCCGCCGGGGAGCGGGACGGGACGACGACGTTTTCGCTTCGCTGGCCGGTCGCCGGGAAGTTCGAGTGTGAACCCCCAACTGTGACATTCACCGACTCGGCTGGGCTCT
The DNA here is from genome assembly GCF_001723155.1 of Haladaptatus sp. W1. Classification (NCBI taxonomy): domain Archaea; kingdom Methanobacteriati; phylum Methanobacteriota; class Halobacteria; order Halobacteriales; family Haladaptataceae; genus Haladaptatus; species Haladaptatus sp. W1. Next base: position 24,726 of record NZ_MEIH01000380.1, on the reverse strand, counting down.
TCAGCTCGACAGTGCCGATGGGGGACGTCGCGAGCGTGACCGTCGCGCCGCGACGGCCGCGAGCGCTCCACGTCGGGATGGGCGGCGAGAGCATGTCGACTGCGCTCGGCGAGCACAAGACGGCCGACCGCGGTGTCGGTCTCGACCCGGCCGAGATTCGCCAATACATGCCGGGCGACACGGTTCGGCAGATCGATTGGAAGGCGACCGCGCGGATGAACACCCCGCACGTCCGGGAGTTCGACGCAGAAACGGACCTCTCGACCGCCCTTGTCGTCGACCACCGGTCCTCGATGACGACGGGAGTCGGAGGAGAAACGAAGCTCGATTACCTTCGGCACGTCGCGCTCGCTTATGCCGATAACGCGCGGGCGAACACCGAACCACTCTCCCTATACACCGTCGGTGACGCCGGCGTGACGACCACCCGCCAATCGGACGCGAGCGCCCGGCATTACACCGCCATCAAAACGCGACTCCACGACCTCGTTTCGACCGCCGCAGAAACTGCGACGGAGGCAGATTCGGCGATGAAGGGTCTGTCGAGAGCACGGGCGCACACGCCGCGTGAAGCACGTGAGATGGCGACTCGACTTCGATCGGAAGGCTCGGCGTTCGGGCGAACCCTGCTCCCATACGTCGTCGAGTCGAAGCGGTACGTGCAACGAATCGAAGGCGACCCCCTCTACAAGACGGTTCGAAGCTACCTCGGCGGCGTCCGCGGGTCGGTCGTGACGGTCATCCTCACCGACGATACGCATCGGATGGAAGTGCGGGAGGCAGTCAGGGCGGCACGTCGCCACTCCGAGCACGTGCTCGTCTTCCTCGCGCCGACGGTGTTGTTCGAGCGCGGGGGCGTCGGAACCGTCGAGAGCGCATACGAGGGCTACGTCGATTTCGAGGAGTTCCGGCGCGACCTCACCCAGATCGACGGCGTGACGGCGCTCGAAGTCGCCCCCGCCGACCGAATCGAAGCGATTCTCGCCGAAACGCGACGCGCGAAGGAACCGGCCGCGGGAGGACGGTAACGATGCGACGCGAAGGTCCCACGTGGCTGGGCGGCGTCGGCGCGTTGCTCGTCGCGGTCGGGTGTACCGTCGCAACCGGCTTGCCGGGGTTCCTCGCCGGAACGGTGTTCTTCGTGCTGTGGTACACCGTGCCGACGCTCTACACGGTGGCGTTCGGACAGTTCGTCGTCGCCGCTTTCTCCGACGACATCGGAGTCGCGTTTCTCGTCCTGCTGGAACTCGGACTGCTCGCCGTGCTCGTGGGACCGTCGCTCGGGCTGGAGAGACCGGGCTGGCGAATCGCCGTCACGAGCGGCGTCGCCGCCTTGTTCGGCGGGGGAGCGCTGGCCGTCTATCGGTGGAGCGGCCGACTTCCGCTAGCCGTCGGCGGCGTCGTGCTCGTCGTCGCCGTCGTCTCGTACGGCCTGCATCGGTACGAACGCGTCGCACTCGGACTCGTAGAGGAGAACACATGAGTGAAACCCACATACCTACGATGGAGAGAGTATGAAGAGGCGGGAGTTTCTACAGGCGAACAGGAATGAAACCCATACACCAACAACAGAGAGAGACGAGGGATCATCGGAGGCGGGGGAAACTGATTCGGATGCGTACCTCGCGGCTCGTATAGAACTGCTTGCCGAGGAAAACAAACGATTACGCGACGAGTATCGTCGTGCACGACAGACGAACTATCGGCGCACCGCGCTTGGAATGGCCGGAATCGGCGCGCTGGCAGGACTCGGCGGCCTGCTGTTTCCCGCCTCGCAAACCGTCCTCTTCGCGCTGGCCGGGACCGGGCTGTTCGCCGGGGTGCTCACGTACTTTCTCACACCGGAGCAGTTCGTCTCGGCGTCAGTCGGCGATCGAACCTACGCCGCCCACGCCGCGACCGGTGCCGAACTCGTCGAGACGCTGGGGCTGTCAGGGACGTCCGTCTACCTCCCGGCTGGGAGCGCGGCGGACGGGAACGCGGGCGTACGCCTGTTCGTCCCGCAACACCGCGAGTACGACCTGCCCGACGGGGACGACGCGACGACGCTGTTCGTTGTGACGGACGACGAGCGCAAGCGAGGGGTGGCCGTGCCGCCGACGGGGGCCGGACTGTTCCACGAGTTCGAGGGGATGGTCGGCGACACCGCGGACCGACCCCGCGAACTCGCAGATCAACTCGCAGACGCGCTCGTCGAGGGGTTCGAACTGGTCGAGAGCGCGACACCGGATGTGGACGAGGATGGCCGCGTCACCGTCGCTATTACCGGTAGTCGGTATGGGGCAGTAGACCGGTTCGACCACCCCATCGCGTCGTTCGTAGCCGTCGGACTGGTGCGCGGGACGGACCGCCCGGTCACGCTCGAAAGCTCCGAAAGCGACGACGACCGATCGGACTACCTCGTCACCTGTCGGTTCGACGATGAGGAGTGACGAGAAGAGCGTTCGGCTCGCGCTGCCCCATTTTTGACCGCCGTAGCCGACATACAGCCGAAACAACCGAACACTTCGTCGTCGTTGTTCCCGAAGACGCGGGCGAACTGCGGCGTGACAAACGAGCCGCAATTACGGCACCGGCGGTCGCTGTACCCGGACTCCCGTCCCGGTACTCGTTTCGAGCGAGTCATCGTGCTCGCGTGCCGGTCATTCGTTGGCGAGATTCGCACTGTTCTACCGTTTCTCTGTCCGCTGATTGTGAAGTCGATATCATGGTTAGGGACGGCGGTCGTTCGCGACCCGGTGCTTGCTTCGGAGGGATGTTGTGCTACTGAGTGCCAATCACCCATGGTGAGTCGGTCTATTCGTTGCAGTTGCAAGCTCTTTTTTATAATTTGATGAAAAGACAGAACAGAGAACATTTGGATAGGGTGCACAGGGGCTAGTCGATAGAGGCCGTGCAGACCGAAATCAGGGGACGTCTACAACACCGTAACCGTTTTGGCACGAGTTTATCCGACTCACCGAGAAAGGTGGAGTGTGAAACTACGCGAACCGACGACGAACGATGCGGAGCGGATTCACGAGCTGACGCGAAGCTCGATGACCGCCTCGTACTCCCTGAGCCCACAACAGATCGAGAACGTCATCGGTGCGGAGTTCGACGAGGGGCGAATGACCAATTTGGGAGCGCGCTCCGACGGCTACGTGTTCGCGCTCGAAGACGAGGAGTTCGAGACACTCGTGGGATTCGTCGAGGGACACCTCGATGGCGACACCGGGGAGATACGCTGGATACTCGAAGACCCCGAACACCGTGGAAGAGGCGTCGGCGAGGAACTGCTCGAAGCGACCCTTGAAAAGCTCCGTGAGGACGGCGCGGAGCGGATACACGTGAGCGTGCTCGAAGCAAATAGGGACGGAGCAGGATTCCTCGAAGGCTTCGACTTTGCGAAGGCGGGAAGTCGACGGGTCGAATACGGCGGCGAGTCGCTGGTCGAGTACCGATACATCCTCGATGCGACCGAGCGGGAGGCATTGGACGACGGGTCGGGAGAGAAACCCGACCAGACGGAAGTAGCTCTGGAGAACGCGGAAACCCGCGACGGAGTGACGACCGTCACGACCAACGACGGAAAAACGGTGTATCCGAACGCGGACGAAGCGAAATCAGGAACCGAAAATCCGTTTTTCGTCACGTACACCGACAAGGAGTTCACCGAACAGTTCGGCTACTACTGTGGCAACTGTGGGTCGCTGGAGACGACACGAGATACCCAAGACCACATCGAATGCGCCGAATGCGGAAACGTCCACACGCCGAAGTCGGCGGAATCGTACGACGGGTCGTATCTCTAATTCAGGGTCTCTTTTTCGGAACGACCGTTTCCCGTAGCGGACGGCGACAATCCCTACGTGCCTGCTGACCGTGGAGCCGACGATGCTCAAGAGCACGACGACTTCGACCGACGGATACAGAACAGTCTCCCGCATCCAGGGGAGCGAACTCGCCATCGACGCGCGCACCGAAGACGACCCGAGCCCGACCGAGACCTTGCTCGCAAGTTACGCCTCTTGCTACACGGTGGCGCTTCGAATCGGTGCACGGCAACGGGACATCGACGGACTCGGCTGTATCGAAATCGACGCCGAAGCCGACCGTGGCGACGAAAACGACCTCGAAGCCGTCCGGTTCACGGTCATCGTCGAAACCGACGCTTCCGACGAGACGCTGCAGGCGGTCGTGGACCGTGCGAACGACCTCTGTCACGTCCACGACGCGATTCGAGAGGAGCTTCGAGCGGACGTCAGCATCCACGGGGACGGGTTCTGAGGGCGGGCGAAGAAGAGAGTATTCGACGAGAGGGTGCTCTCGAATGCGAGCCAGTGCCCATAACCGATTCTAACGGGTACAATGACACGTCTGTTGGTAATCATAACAGTTAATGTCTGATGAGCCAAGCATAGCATGGACAATGGTATCAATTGACATCGAAACGGAAGAGGGGCAGAAAGAAGCGTTACGTCGGATGCTAACGATTCGGGCGTTCGACACAAAAGCGGGGGAACTGTTCGGAGACGGAGAACTCCCGGGATTCGTACATCTCTATATCGGCGAGGAAGCAGTCGGTGTGGGTGCGTGTTCGGCACTGGAGGAAGACGACTACATCACGAGTACGCACCGAGGACATGGCCATTGCATCGCAAAGGGACTCGATTTAGAGGAGATGATGGCAGAGCTGTACGGCAAGGCAAACGGCTACTGTAACGGTAAGGGTGGCTCGATGCACATCGCGGACGTCGATGCGGGGATGTTGGGTGCGAATGGCATCGTCGGTGCCGGACCGCCACTCGCGACGGGTGCAGCCCTCACATCGGAAGTTAAAGGGGAGGACACAGTCGCGCTGGCGTTCTTCGGCGACGGTGCTGTCGCACAAGGACAGATCCACGAAGCCATCAACCTCGCAGCGACGTGGAACCTCCCGGCGGTATTCCTCGTCGAGAACAACCAGTTCGGCGAGGGGACCCCGGTCGAAAAGCAACACAACCTCCAGAACCTGAGCGAGACCGCGGAGGCGTACAACATTCCCGGCTTTACGGTCGACGGAATGGACGTCACCGCCGTCTACGAAGCGGTACAGGAGGCCGAAAGCGTGCCATAGAGCGCGACGGGCCGACGTTCATCGAAGCGGATACCTACCGCTACCGTGGTCACTTCGAGGGCGACCAGCAACCGTACCGGACGGACGACGACATTGCGATTTGGAAGGACAACGACGCGATAGAGAAGTTCAAAGAGCGACTCATCGATGCCGGAACCATCACCGAATCGGAATTCGAGGAGATGGAATCCGAAATCAGCGAGCAGGTGGAGGAAGCGGCAAAGAAAGCCAAGGAAGCAGACTACCCCGACCCGAACGAGGCCTACGACGACATGTTCAACGCCAACGTACCCGAGATAAACGACTTTGCACAGAGAATGCGGACCGACGGAGGTGAGAACCAATGAGTACCGAAAGCGTGCCGTCCTCGGGACCGTCAGACACGGAGGAGATGACGGTTCGAGAGGCGATTCGACTCGCGATGCGGGAGGAGCTGAACCAAGACGAGGACGTGTTCCTCATCGGCGAGGACGTCGGCGAGTTCGGCGGCGTCTTCGAAGTGACGAGCGGTCTCGTTGATGATTTCGGCGAGGACCGCGTTCGTGATACACCGATCAGCGAAGCCGGGTTCATGGGCGCGGCCGTCGGTGCCGCAGCGACGGGAACACGTCCCGTCGTCGAAATCATGTTCGCAGACTTCCTCGGCGTCTGTTCGGAGCAGATAATCAACCAGATGGCCAAAAACCGGTACATGTTCGGCGGCAAGACCGAGATGCCGGTGACGGTTCGAACGACCGAGGGCGGCGGCATGGGTGCGGCCAGTCAGCATTCTGGCACGCTGCACACGTGGTTCGCCCACTTCCCGGGCATCATCGCCGTGGCACCCGGAACGCCGCGGGCCGCGAAGGGGCTACTGAAGTCGGCCATCCGTTCCGACGACCCGGTGTTCGTCTTCGAGAACAAGGCGATGTATGAACAGACCGGCGAGGTCCCTCTGGACGAGGATTTCACCATCCCGCTCGGGACGGCAAAGGTCGAACGCGAGGGTGACGACGTGACGGTCGTTGCGACACAGCGATTGGTCGGCGAATCGCTCGATCTCGCGGACGAACTCGCGGGCGAGACGAGCGTCGAGGTCATCGACCTCCGGTCACTCTACCCGCTCGACACCGATACGCTCGTTGAGAGCGTGAACAAGACGGGTCGCCTCGTCATCGCCGACGAGAGCCCGCTCTCGTACGGCACCCACGCGGAGGTGGCGACACGGGTTATGGAAAACGCGTTCTTTAGCCTCGACGCGCCGATTCAACGCGTCGGAGTCGCGGACGTTCACATCCCGTTCAGTCCGGCATTAGAAGAGGAAGTCCTGCCAGACGCCGACGACGTGAAGGCGGCTATCGACCGCGTCGTATAAGTGTCCCCAACAGTCGGACTCATCGTCAACCCGGTTGCCGGCCGCGACATCCGGCGACTCACGGGCGGTGCAAGTGTCAGTAGCAACTACGCCAAGCGCCGGACGGCGACCTGCGTACTCGAAGGACTGACGATGACAAACAACATTGAGGCCCTCGTCATGCCGGATAGCGCCGGCCTCGCTGACCGAATCGTTGACGGCGCACCGGACGAACTCGTAGTCGACCTGCTCGACATGACGGTCACGGCGTCAGGTGAGGACGCCCGAAACGCGGCAAAATGGTTCTCGGACGAGGCCGATGTCGTGGTCGTCCTCGGCGGCGACGGCACCAACCGGGATGTTGCTCACAGTATCGGTGACGTTCCTGTTGTGAGTATCTCGACCGGAACGAACAACGTGGTCCCCACGGCAGTTGATGGAACCATCGCCGGAACCGCCACTGGACTCATCGCAACGGGTGCCATCTCGGCCGACGAGACGACAATTCGACACGGAACCGTCGAAGCCGTCGTCGATGATGGGACCGGAGAGCGCCACATTCGAGGACTCGCAACACTTGGGATTCTGGACCAGCAGTTCGTCGGAACCCGGGCGATTCTCGACCCGGAAGACGTCATTGGCGGCGTTGTTTCACGAGCGTCACCGAAAGAAATCGGTCTCTCCGGCATCGCCGGTGGACTCACGGTACATCGTCCCGACGACCCCGGTGGCATCGGGTTCCGGTTAGGAACGGCGAGCGAACCGGCACAGGATGTGCATGCGGTCACCGTTCCGGGTGTCCTCTCGCGAGTCCCTGTCGAAAAGTATCGCGTGCTCGACGAGGGCGAGCCGTTCGAATTCGACGTCTCGAGCGGCGTTATCAGCGCCGATGGCGAGCGCGACCTCGAAGTTCGCGATGCGTCGGTCCGATTACGGCCCGTCAGCGATGGTCCACGGCTCGTCGACATCGACGCGGTGTTAGAACGTGCCGCGGACGAGGGCTTCTTCCGAGTGGAGTAGCGCGGTTTCCGTTCTATTTTTCGCCCGCGGCAATCACGAGCGGCCACGGATTTTCGACGTGGCCCACAAGCGTCCCGAGGAACCGCGCGGCATCCGCACCGTCGACGATTCGGTGGTCGAATGAAAGCGAGAAGGAAATACGCTTGCGGACTTCGACCTCGTCGTCTTCGGTCGGCACCACTTCGCGTTTGATGGTATTGACGCCGAGAATGGCGATCTGAGGCGGATTGATGACCGGGTCGAACCGCTCCACGCCGAGGACGCCGAGGTTCGAGACGGTTATCGTTCCGCCTGTGAGGTCATCCATCGTATACTCGCCGGAGAGCGCTCGATCAGTTACTTCCCTGCGTTTCGCCGCGAGGTCAGCGAGTGAAAGCGAATCTACATCGCGGATGACGGGTGCGATGAGTCCAGCGTCGATATCGACGGCGACGCAGATGTTGTGTGCTTCGTGTAATTGGTGAACGTCATCCTCAAAGGTGGCGTTGAACTCCGGATGGGCGTCCAGCGACGCCGACAGTGCCGTCAATAGAATGTCCGTTACGGACACGTCGGGGGCGAGTGCCTCATCTGCTGCTGTCGCGGCGGCGAGGAGTTCTTCCGCATCGGCCGACCGGTGTTCGGTGACGTGCACCGCTTCGCGGTCGCTCTGTCCGAGACGCTCCGCGATAGTACGGCGCATCCCCGTCAGCGGCCGTTCTTCAGCCCGCGTTCCGGGTACTGTCTCAGTTTCGTCGGTTGCCGTTCCCTCGACAGCCATTCGAACGTCGGTTTCCGTGAGACGGCCATCAGTCTCCGCCCCGATGGTTTCGACATCGACACCCAACTCGCGTGCCAGCCGTCGGGCACTCGGCGTGGCAAACACCCGTTCCGTGGGGACACTGGGTTCGGTGGCGGTAGATGTCGCGGTGGCTTCTCCGGCCGCCGCTTCGGCCTCAGTTGCTTCGTCTTCCATCGCTTCCGCCGCATCCTCCACATCGGCTTCGGTCACGGCCCCCTGTGGACCGGTTCCCTCAACAGTGTGAAGTTCTACGTCCAGTTCCTCTGCCCGCCGTTTCGCTCGTGGGGTAGCCTTGATATCCTCCGTTGGTTCGGCCGACTCGGCCTCGGCCGCTGCCTCGACATCACTTTCGGCGATGGCACCCTGCGGGCCGGTACCCTCGAGAGTCGTGAGGTCCACGTCGAGTTCCTCGGCCCGTCGTTTCGCTCGCGGTGTTGCCTTCACGTCGCTTACCGATGCCGACGAACGCTCGGCGGTGGACTGTTGGTCGCTCTCCTGTGCGGTACTCGAGCCCCCGGCCTCGGCGGACGTCTCAGACGCCATTTCCGTAGATTCTCCCTCCACTTCTGCGACTAGCTCATCGATATCCGCATCGGGCGCAGCGACAATACCAAGCGGTGCCCCCGGTTTGGTTACGTCGCCCTCCTCGACGAAGGTACGCCTGAGAACGCCATCCTCCCGGGCGTCGATTTCGGCCGTCGTCTTCTCTGATTCGATTTCGGCGATGACGGCACCTTCCTCCACCGCGTCTCCTTCGGAAAGAGTCCAGAGATTGAGTGTTCCGGTGTCCATCTCCAGTCCCAACTTGGGCATCTTGACAATGTATCCCATGCTATAGAGAGAGATGTGCGGTTGTATTAAATCATCACCGCCGATTGGAATGTGAATACCGACTGACGAGTTAGAGCTTTGCCGGATTCTTTTCATATACCTATCATCATCTACATGAACCTGTGAATGGGAGGGAATAGGGTGAGGTTGCGTGTGCCAGTACAATCCTTTCACGTCTCGCGGGAGAAACGAAGGATATGGCAACGGAATCCAACGAGGAGACGTATTCGTGTGAGCACTGTGACGAAGAGTTCGACCGAGAGGAACAGCTCTATGAGCACATGCAGGACGAACACGGCATCAGCCCGGAGGAGCAACACAGCGAGGAGTCCGCGGCGGCCCCCTCGGACGCAAGTGCGTCCACCGGGTCTCTCACCGACGAAACCAACGAATCGCCGTCGGCGGCCGAGCCGTCGGAAGCGGCCGGACCCTCGGAGAACGAGGACGATATCGGACCGGATTCGGACGAACCCGACGAAAGCGGGAACTAAGAGACTCGAATCGGCGAACGAGCACAGCGACCCGACGAACGATTATTTTTCGAATCAGTCCCCACGGACCGACGACCGACCGTCCGCGGAGGAACCGAACAGGTCCGTCTCGAAGTAGGTCAGTTCGACGATGAGGGAGACGATAGCGAGCGCCGCGACGGTGTAGAAGACGCCGCGTTGGGCCGAAAAGAGGTGCCAGAGCATCATGGGGAGAAAGAGAATCGTGCCGACCAACCCGATTGCGGGCGGAATCGCCGACACATCTTCGTGGTCGCGCTGGGTCAATGCGAGGTAACTCATCCCGCCGAAGACGACGATGAACGTCAGCGACGCAAACGACGTGATGCCCTCCAGACTCCCGACGACGGTGAACGCCGCGGTCAGCACGCCGAGAACGAGGATGATTCGCTTCGGCAAGTCCTCGTCCGCGTGGAACTCGTCGGGCGAACTGGCGTCGAGTTTCTTGGGCAGGAGCCCGTTCTCGATGAGACGGTCGGAGAACTGCGCGCTCGTGAACAGCGTCGCGTTGATGGCGCTGGCGGTGGAGAACAGCGCCGAAAGGGAGATGACGAGTTCGCCCCAGTAGCCGCCGAACTGTGAGGCGGCGGTCGCCAGCGCGACTTCGGGGTGTTCGGACACCAGCGCGACGCCGACGATGCTGGTGGTGACGATGGCGACGCCGATGTAGATGAAGACGGCGGTCGGAATCGAGAGGTAGATTGCGGTCGGATTGGTGTCGCTGTGGTCCTTGATGGTCCCTTGCGAGTACATGAGCAGCTGCCAGCCCTGAAACGCCACGAACGACATCGCGGCGGCCATGATGGGTGCGAAGGTCAACGAATCGAGGCCGGTGTGGATGCCGCCGTTGGACGACCCGAACCAGAAACCGACCACGACGAACCCGACGAGGACGGCAATCTTGACGACGACGAGCGCGACTTCGACCCAGCCCGACTCCTCGACGCCGACGAGGTTGAGGGCGACGAAGACACCGATGATGGAGAGGGACAGCACCGCGCGTAACGGAAGCCCGAGGACGTGCTCGATACCTGCGATGTCGACGGCGTAGCTGCCGAACGCGTAGGCGTACATGGCTATCGAGCCGACGTAGCCGAACAAGAGGGTCCAGCCCGCCATCCCCGCTAGCGTGGAACTGTCTGCAAACCACTCCAGATAGGTCGGCGATGCACCTTCGGGGTCGCTCAGTTGATTTAGTTTAATGTAAGAATAGCCAGCACACATCGCCACGATTCCCGCCAAGACGAACGAAAGCCACGCTAACGGACCGGACACTTTCACCACAACGCCGAGAACCGCATAGATACCGCCACCGATCATCCCGCCGAGGGCCATCGACACCGCGCCGGTCAAACCGAGGCCCTCGCCGTCAGACTCGTCAGTCATTTTCGCTAGCTTAGCCGTTGGATGCTTGTTACTCTTATAGCCGAATATGAAACCACTTCATAACGGGCGACAGGATTCAGGCGAGCCGTCGTAGAGTTTCCGGTCCGAACCGAGACGGCCACAACGGTTTGCAGGGAGGAGTGATTTAGACGAGACGATGGTAGACATTCGCTTCGACACGCTTCCCCCCCGAAACCGACTCGGCTGGTGGGTCTTCGTCCTCCTACTCGCGCTCGTCGCGGGGTTCGTCGCCTACTCGTTCGTGGGGATGGTGGTGCTCGGGGTCTTCGGCTACTACGCGACCCGTCCCATCTATCGGCGGCTGCGCGTCATCACCGATTCGGACGGGGTGATAGCGGCGTTGACACTCCTCGTGGTGTTTCTCCCCATCGTTCTGCTCACGTTCTACGCAGGATTTCAGCTGTTTCAGCAGGCACAGCAAGCGTTCGGCGGTACCGCAAATTCGACGCTCGTCACGGACTATCTCGGCGCACTTCCGAAAGCACAACAGGAGCGGGTCCTCGCCGCCATGCAGCAGCCACAGCAGTTCGTCTCCAACCCGCAAAAGACGGTGCAGACGGTGCTTCATTCGGGGCTACGGGTCACATCGGCCGTCATCGGGGGGATAATGCTCATCGCGCTCTCGGTGACGCTCGCGTATTTCTTCCTGAAAAACGACGATCAGCTCTCCTCGGGACTCACGCAGTTGTTCGGGGGAAGGGACACGACGGCGTACGCCTACGCCGTCGCCGTGGACGAGGACCTCGAATCCGTCTTCTTCGGCAACCTGCTGTTCATCGTCGTGATGTCACTCATCGCGGCGGCCGCCTACTGGGGGACGAACGCCGTCGCGCCGGGCGACCTTCACGTTCCGATGGTGTTCGTGCTCGCGTTCCTCACCGGCGTGGCGAGCCTGATTCCCATCGTCGTCGGGAAACTCGTCTACCTGCCGGTCGTCGGCTATCTCGGGATACAGGCGGTGAACGCGGGTGGAGACTACCTCGTGTTCGTCGGGGGCGTGCTCGTCGTCTACTTCCTCCTGCTCGATACGCTGCCCCAGACGTTCCTCCAACCGTACATCACCGGCCGCCAACTCGACATGGTGATGATGATGTTCGCCTACCTGCTCGGCCCCATCCTCTTCGGCTGGTACGGCTTCTTCCTGCTCCCGATACTGTTCATCCTGATGCTGGAGGCGGTTCGCATCGTCCTCCCGGAACTCCTTCACGGGGACCCGCTCACCCCAACCGTCTCGATGGGAGAATCGGTTGGCACGAACCCGAGTTCGGTGGGGGACGTACCGCAAGAGGGAAAAACGGACGAGGGCAGCGGTGACCCGGAGGCGGACGCCGAATAGCGCGCGTCGAACCCGCGTTCCCGCCGAATCTTTTTCGGACATCGGCGATGTAGCCCCGACGATGTTCGCGCACATCCACCAGTATCAACACGAGCAGGTTGCGGACGCCAATCGGACGGCAGGGGAGTCTCAAACCGAGGATTCGGTCGACAAGGACGCGGAGGAGTACTTCGGCAAGAATATGAACGAGTTCGACATCGAAACGTGGGAAACCGTCGAGTACGAGGGAGACCCGATTCAACGACGAACCGTCGCCCTTGATGACGTGGTTGCGATTTCCGTGCCGGACGAACCCGCCGAGGACGACGACCCCGACCTGCCGGGTCGGACGATTCAGGTCCGCACGGGCGGCGGTGAAACGTTCGTTTCGCAGGCCAAAATCGTCGAGGTGCAGGATGCGAACCCCGAGGGAACGTGAATTTTGGGACGGCAGTGAACCCCGGGCGTGAGTCCGCGGGACAAACCGGCCGGAAGATACAGCAAAGTCAAGCGATTGTACCAACCAATGCGAGAGTTCCACGTCCACACGCCTGACGACGAACGGGAGGCCGTCGCGTCGATTCTCGACGAATACGATGTCGATTACACGGTCGTGAGCGAGGACGAGGGGAGCGCGCTCTTTTTCTTTCCGCTTCCGACCGCCATGGTCGAACCGATTCTCGACGAGTTTCGAGACTCGGGACTCGACGCGGAGGTCGATACCGTCTCGACGAAGGCGGAGTTGGTCGAAACGCCGAACTTCACCGATCTCCGGGAACGATACAGCGGGTCCGTTCAGAAACTCGCGAAGGCCGAACTGCACGCGAAAATCCGGGAGATGCAGTGGCCGTATCAACTCTACTACCTCGGAACGCTCCTCTCAGTCATCGCGGCCGCCGCGGGGTTGCTGCTGGACCAACCGGCGCTCATCATCGGGTCGATGATCATCGCGCCGCAGGTGAGTTCCGCCCTCGCGGCACCGGCCGGCGTTCTCTTGGGCGACTGGGAGTTGTTCGTCGATAGCGTGGGAGAACAAGGGCTCGGCCTCGGCGTCGCGATACTCGCCGCGGCGCTGTTCGGATGGGTCGTTCGGTGGACGGGGGTCGTCCCGCCGGGGTTGTCGATACTGCACGTCGAACTCATCGGCGTCCGACTCGCGCCGACCGCCCTGTCCACGCTCGGTGCCATCATCGCCGGTATCGTGGGCGCGTTCGGCTACACGACGGAACAGTCCACCACCATCATCGGCGTCATGATAGCGGCCGCGATAATCCCGGCGGCGGCGGCGACGGGACTCGCAATCGCGTGGGCGACGCCGCTGCTCGCCGTCGGCGCGTTTCTCCTCCTCCTCGTCAACATCCTCGCCATCAACATCGGCGCGCTGGTCACGCTCCTCGGGATGGGGTACGCGCCGAGATGGGCGGGGGAGGATGGGTCGTTCCGCGAGTCGATTCCGTCCGGGCGACGAACGGCGGTTTACGGGACACTCGCCATCCTCCTGCTTGCGACAGTCGGGACGGGGTTCCTGACCGGGACGAACGTCGCGTTCAGTCGGACGACGAACCGGAACGTGGAAACGACGCTCGACCGACCCGCGTACTCGAACCTCTCCCTATCAGGGGTGCAAACGGCGTACGGCGGAATGGGGTGGCGGTCGACGCCCGCGAACGTGACGGTGCTCGTCAGTCGCAGTTCCAACACGGCGTACAGCGACCTTCCCACCCGGTTGGAGCGGCAAATAGAGCGAGACGCGAACCGGAAAGTCCACGTTACCGTCGAGTTCACGGAGTCGGGAACGGCGAACGCGAGGAACTCCTCGAACACGTATCGTTCGCTCGCGAATCCGGGGGATTCGAGTCCGCGTGGCGCGTGAGCGCCCGCCGAATTTCGAGAGCCCCATCGGGCACCACAAAGTACCTTTCACCAGCAGGCACAGCGAAGGAGTGGCCCCTCGTCGAAAGACGAACCCAAATGCAACCGGAAGACCACCGCGAACGCGACCCGTCGGACCGACCGGACGCGTCGTTGGACGAGCGCTATCCGGGGCTAGAGGTGCTGACGGAAACGCCGGAGAACGCACAGACCGCGTCCCGAGAACATCTCGAAAACTACCTGACGCCGCGCGAGGAGCATTACATTCGAACTCACCACCGGACGCCGAAAATCGACGCCGAGAAATGGGCGGTTTCGCTAACCGGCATGGTCGGCGAGGAGGTTGAACTCTCGGTGGCGGAGATAAAACACGACTACCCGACCGAATCGGTCGTGCACATGATGGAGTGTTCAGGGAACGGACGGGCGTACTTCGACCCCAACGCGGAGGGTGACCAATGGAATGTCGGCGCGGTCGGGAGCGCGGTGTGGACCGGGACGCCGGTTTGCTCTGTCCTCGAAGCGCACGACGCCGCCACCGACGACGGACTATGGCTGTCCGTGATGGGCGGAGAAGCGAAAAAGGACGAGGACGTGTTCTGTCGGTCGATTCCGATGGGAAAGGTGCTGGACGACTGCCTGCTTGCATACGAGATGAACGGCGAACCGATGACGCCGGAGCACGGCTATCCGCTTCGCCTCCTCGTCCCGGGGTGGTTCGGGAACAACAGCGTCAAATGGGTCGACCGGATGCACGTCATGGAAACGATGGTGTCGGGAGACGAGTGGGAGTCGAAGGGTGGGCGCGACTACACGGAGTATCAGCAGTCCTCGTATCGAATCGTTCCGGCCCAGGACAACGAACCGGAGCGCTACGAGTCGGTGGAGACGTTCAGCACGTACGAACAGATGCGGGAGACCGACGAGATTCGAAACGCCTACTGCTTCGACCAACTCGTCAAGTCGCTCATCACGTCGCCGACGGACGACGCCACGCCGTCGGCCGACGGGCGGGTCGAAATCACGGGCGTCGCGTGGTCCGGTGACGATGCGGTCGAGCGCGTCGAGGTATCGGTCGACGGCGGCGAGACATGGAACGACGCCGAGTTCGTCGGACCGGACCTCGGACGCCACGCTCTCCGAAAGTTCCGGTACGTGTGGGACGCGACGGCGGGAGAGCACGCGCTGCTCTCTCGGGCGACCGACGAAGAGGGACGCACGCAACCGGCGACCGTCTCGGACCCCGACGAGGGTCTTCGCGGGATTACGGACGGAAAATACCCGTGGAACGAGAAGGGGTACGGAAACAACGCCTACGGTCCGCTCGGCGTCTCCGTTTCGGTCGAGGAGTAGACGACCGAATCGTTCGGATTTTCATGTCGTCCACGGGAGTCGGTCGAACAATCGGTCTATCACCACCACCCCTCCGGCGATGACGACCCACAAGACGAGAACCGCAGCTATCAGCACGACCCAGTGAGGGACCGGCGTCGGGGGAGAACCCACGTGGAGCGGGATGAAAGGGGAGAGCGTCATCGTAATCGCCGCTCAGACGTTTTCGGAGGGAGTTTCCCGTCCCTCGCTCGACCCCGTTCGGTAGACGTAGAGACCGGCCCCGATGATGAGGAGGCTGACGACTATCCAGTGAGGATTGTAACGACCGCCCCGCGAGAGGGGTTGGTGGAGTCCCAGAACCACGTGGTCGACCACGGCGTCGTAGAGGTCGAACGCGCCGAGGCCGACAACGGCGGAACCGGCTATCGGGCGAACGGGTAACGGACTCGCCGCGCGTCGTTCGGCCCGCCAGAGGAGGCCGCCGCCGATTCCCGTGATGACGACCATGGTGATGGAGAACAGCCCGTCGGCGAGCATGTTCGTTCGCAGTCCGGCCATCGTGGTTTGCTGATACAGGCCGGAGACGAGGTGGTGCCACTGCAACACGAGGTGGAGCACCAGTACGTCTATCAGGCCGCTGAATCCGAATCCGAAAATACCGGCAGCGAGAAGTGCTCGCCTGGTCACGCCGTCGAACGCGTCTCGTTGATGACTCATGGATGTTCGATGGACAGGTGCGACAGGCTTAGACAACGGGGCTCAACTCGCAGGTGATTTAAGACGGACTTGGGCAGGGCGGTCATCGTTCCTCGATTCGAACGTCGGTGACTGCCCCACGCACCGCCCAATCGTCCTGGTCAGGAGCGTATCGTCGTACCTTCGGGGCCGTCCAGTCTCCGTTCTCCCGGTCGGCGCGAACGTCGCGTCGAACGCGTGAATCCTCCTCCCCTTCGATTTCGACCCGCAGTCGTTCCTCCGGGTCGTAGTCTACGAGCGTCGCTTCTCCCTCGATGGTCGAGTCGCCATCGACCGTCACCCGAATTCGTTCACCCAATTCCACGTCGCCAAGCATTTGAACAAGCGTCATTCGTGGACACCTCTCACTGCGAATCAGCGAGACCGATAGCTCCGTTTCTAGCGAACGTTTCCAACGAGCGGCAAAAAACGAGAAACGGTGGCATGCTTAGTCATCGGCGGTCGCCTGCTGGTCGAACTGTTCGCCCGCCTGCGAGAGTTCGTCGAGGGCAGACTGCTCTTCGCGGAGCGTCTCCGCCAGCATGTCCGACGCCTCGTCGTAGCCGAGTTTCTGGGCCAGCGACGTGACGTTACCGTAGGCAGCGATTTCGTAGTGTTCGGTCTTCTGCCCGGCGGCAATGTTGTAGCGGTCGAGTACCTCGCCGTCGTTCTCCGAGGCGAATTCCTCGTGCTCCTCGATGAGCGCGTCCACGACGCGGTCATTCCGGTCCTGAGGTTCCTCGTCGATTTGTTCGAACACCTCTTCGAGGCGCTCGACGTGCTCCTGCGTCTCGTCGCGATACTCGGAGAACGCGTTCTTCGCGCTTTCTTCGTCGGTCTGGTCGGCCAACGTCTCCAGCGCGTCGACGAGTTGCTGTTCGGTATAGTACAGTTCTTGCAGCCCCTCTACGAGCAGCTTTTCGGTCGAGTCTGTCGTCATAGTGAATCTCCGACTAGGTCGTGTAGACCCACCACAATGAAAATCGAGGCTACACACGCAGGGACTGTGAACTACCCTATTCGCTCACGGCTGACGCCGTTCGCTCCTTGAGAGTAGGGCTTCCTGTTTCCACGACGCGCTTTGCAGACACAGGTGTATCCACAGGGAGCGCAGTCTTCACAGGCGTTGATTCGGAGTATCCCACTCCTATATCTTCGAGGCCGCGAGAAAGAATATTCCGCGCCGCGTTCGCGTCCCTGTCCGCCTCAAACCCGCAGGCGGGACAGGAGTGTTCACGGACCCACAGCGGCTTGTCCGTCGAGACGCCGCACGCCGCGCACTCCTTGGTCGTCCCTCTCGGGTTGACCGCCACGAAGTGCGTCCCCTCCCGCTCGCACTTGTATTCGAGCAACGAGAGGAATGTTCGCCACGCCGCCGACGCCGTGTTGCGGCTGTTCGACGGCGATTCCATCATCCCCTTCACGTTCAGGTCTTCGACCGCTACGAGGTCGTACTCCCGAGCGTAGTAGTTTGAGAGTTTGTGCAAGAAGTCGCGGCGCTTCCGTCGGAGGTCGGCGTGACACTCCGCGACTCGACGCCGTTGCTTCTCGTAGTTGTTCGATCCGTGTTGCTTGCGCGAGAGCTTCCGTTGCTCGCGTTCCAAGCGTTCGCGCTCGTCGGAGAGGTCGAGCGACCCGACCGCCGTACCGTCAGTGTCGTGGGCATACTTGAGAATTCCTACGTCGATACCGACGCACTTCTCGGGATTGTTAGGCGTTTCGGGTGGTTTGCCGTCCATTTCGACACCGAATGTGGCGAACCACTCGCCCGTCGGCTCTTTCTTGACCGTGACCTGTTTGAGTTTCGCGTTATCGGGGATGGCACGGTGGAGCCGTATCGGTATGTCCGCGAGTTTCGAGAGTGACAGGACAGTCTGACCGCCCTTCTTGTCGAGCTTGAAGCCAGACTGGCTGTACGTGAAACTTCGGAACTCGCGTGGCGGCTTCCACTTGAGTTGACCGACGCCGTAGCCGTTCTCCTTGAGTTTGGAGAGTCCTTTGAGGTTGTCGAACAGACGTTCCACGACGGTTTGGAGAACCTTCGAGTACACCTCTGAGAGGCCGTCCCACCACGTCTTGAGGTCGGGGAGTTCCGACCGTAGCGTGGTGTCATGGACGGCAGTTCGCCGTGTTCGTCTTGGTACTCGTTGAGGCGGTAGAGCGTGTGGTTGTAGAGTTGCCTACAAATATCTCGGTGGCGGTCCAACTCCTCGCGGTGGGCGTCGGACGGCTTGAAACGGTACTTGTAGGCGTAGTACATTCTACTCGCGTTCCTCGATGAGTTCGTCCAACTGCTCGCGGACGAACGACGAGAGGTTGAGGTGTTGGTCCTCAATCCACTCGTCTTGGTCTTCGCGGATGGTGATTGTCTTCCGTTTCACCGTAATGCACAGAATGCACGCCACACGTATGATGCTTTGGTGAGGCGTTGGCCTGTGGGCCGAGCGTCGAATGTGTTTGAGAACTGTGCGGCGCTGTATCCCCTCCCTGCTCGCTCCCGTTGGTCGCTCGCTGAGGAAGGGGGCTTAGCGCCTTGATTCAGCTAAAACGGGGGCATCGAACCGGACGGGACGGGTCGAAATCGCCGTGCGTAAGAAGCAGGTCAGCGTTCAGTTTCGCTCGTGTCGCCCTTCCTCGAACTCCTCGACCACTTTGTCACAGAAGGCGGGCAAGTCGTCGGGGTTGCGACTGGTGACCAGTCCCTCGTCCACGACGACTTCCTCGTCCACCCATTCCCCACCCGCGTTTCGAATGTCCGTCTGTAAACTCGGGTAGGAGGTCAGCGTCCGGCCCTCGACGACACCGGCCTCGACCAGCGTCCACGGACCGTGGCAGATGACGCCGATGGGCTTGCCCGCGTCGAAAACGTTCCGAATCAACTGTACCGCGTCGCTGTCCGCACGGAGTCGGTCCGCCCCGACGGCACCGCCCGGAATCAACAGGGCGTCGTAGTCGTCGGCGGAAACCTCCGAAAACGTCCGTTCGACCTCGTAGGTGTCGCCGTCGTCGAGGTCGTTGTTGACGGTCCGAACCTCGCCGGTTTCGGCACCGACGACATCCACGGTCGCGTCGGCGTCCTCGACGGCCGCCTTGGGTTCGGTGAATTCGACCTCCTCGGTTCCAGCCTGTGCGATGAAAATCGCTACGTTCGTGTCGGAAAGTGTGTCCGTCATCGTTCTCCGTTGAGCATAGTGCACCAATATCCCTAAACACGCTGGCGGACGGCGTGGCGGGACAGCCCGGCGAATGAGAAGTTGTGTATTAAAGAACCCTCTGCGTTCTGGTGACGCCTCAAGGCGCGGGAATTCTCCTTGATTTCGTATAAGGACCCCCTACGGACCCTTTTCTGCTGCGTAGGCGACTTATACTCTTGATGCTCCCTGCCGGACAAGAAAGACGACTCGAATGGGGTATCAGCGGGGGTTGTGTACGCAGTGGTCACGTCGTGACCGATTGACCATCGTCATCATCGCGGTAGCGGTGGCGTTCCTCGTGGGAACGACGGTGTTGTTGGTCGCGGCGAACACGCAAACGTCGTCGATTTCGTCAGGATTCAGCGATTCGATGGCCGTCACCCACTACGACACGGTGGACGAGGCGACCGCCGCCGCCGGGGGTGACGACATCGTGCTTCCGGTCGCGGCGGTGGAGCAAAACGGGACGAGCGGGTACGTCGTCGGCGTCCCGGACGGCGCGCCGACCGTTCTTCAGGACATTTCCGTCTCGTGGCGGGAAGCCCGGTTCCCACACGCGCCGTCGAACGCGACACTCGTCGGGCCGGTCGAGAACCGAACTCGACAGCGGTTGGTCGGTAACGGACAGACGAAAACAGTCTCCGTCGCACCGGCGTCGGCGGACAAGTCCGTCTTCCCGTCGTCGTGGTACGTCGGCGACCCCGCCACGGTCCGATCGCTCGGCGCGACCGGCGCGTACGTCGTGGATACGACGCCGAAGAGTGGCGGCGGGGCGGGAGGCGGAATCGCGGGCGTCGTCACGCCCGGCCTGTACCAGTATTTCATCGCGGGAATGGGGGGCGTGGTGGACCTGTTGGGACTGGCGACCGTCGGCGGCGGCGTCCTCGTTCTCGTCGTCGTGTACAACGTCACCCGGATGAGCGTCCGCGACCGGTTGGACGCCATCGAGGTCATCCGCGCCACCGGCGGGACGCCGAGGAGTCTGCTCGCCATCTTCGGGGTTCGCGCCGGCCTGCTCACCGGAGTCGGCATCGCCCTCGGCTACGCGCTCGGCATCATCGTCACGAGGGGCGTCGTCAACGCCGCGGTGGCCGTCGGGCTTCGGATTTCGCTGTCGCCGTCGGTTACACCGGCCGTGCTCCGGGTCCTCCTGCCAGGGTTCGCCTGCCTGCTGTTCGCCGGTGTCGCCGCGGGCGTACTCGCCGTCCGACCGGCGACGAAGACCCCCCCGTCCCATCTCCAGCAGTTATACAGCCAGCGCGGGGGGGCGACGAGCGAAACGCGATGGTCGAAGGTCGCCGGGCGGGTGCCGTCGGTCGTGGATACGACCGTGCTCCAGTGGCGGGCGGTCGTCCCGGCGGCGACGATACTGACCATCTTCGTCCTCATCGTGCTCCTCGTCGGGTCGTTGGTCGGCGTCCTCGCTCCTCTCGCCACGACGTCGGGTGGGACGGTGACCGAACCCGGCGCGCCGTACCCCATGGCGAGCCGAATCGACGCCGGATACGCCGACTTGCTCCGCCAGCAGGGCGTGACGGCCAGCCCGGAAATCATCGTCGTCCAACTTCGGGACGGACAGCCGTATCTCGCCAGAGGGGCAAACTGGAGTTCGTTCGCGGGGGTGTCGAACGCGACGCTCATAGACGGACGCGCACCGCGGGACAAGTACGACGCAGTTATCGGCCGCGACCTCGCGCGGACGCTGAACGTCGGCATCGGCGACAACCTCACGCTCGGCGGCGCGTCCTCCCCCGCGTTCACGCAGGTCACGATTACTGGCGTGTACGCGGCCGAGGGAATCGGGGACGACCAACTCGTGGTTCCGCTCGCGACCGCACACGACCTATCGACCGACCCCGGCACCGTCCACTTCATTCGAACGGCTGGGGGCGACGCGCGCCTGTCGCGGTCGCAATCGAATACGCCGGATATCGTCGTTAGCAGCGTTTCGGCACCGAATACCGCCGTTCGAGGAACGAAACTACCGGTGCGGATATCGGTGCGGAACACTCGTTCGACGGAAAAGACACGGCGGCTGACGGCGACGTTGGGGTCCGCCTCGAACTCGCGCACGGTCACGCTCGGGGGCGGCGAACGACGGACCGTGAGGATGAACGTATCGGCATCGCCGCTCGGGAATCGGACGCTCCGCGTCGGAGGGTACACGCAGTCGGTCGGTGTGTACAGCGAGCCGCCGCTGTCCGTGCCCACGTTACCGTCACAGGCACCGCCAAACGAGACGATGGCAGTCCCTGTTCGGACGGTAAACGGCGAAAACGTCTCCGGTGCGACGGTTCGCGTGGGAGAGCAAACCGCGCGGACGAACGAGGACGGAATCGCGGTCGTTCGCCTGCCGGGAGAGGAGGGTAACTACGACCTGACCGTCCGCAAGGGGAACCGAACGAACACGTCGAGCTTACACGTCGCGTCGGGGGCGACGCGCGAACCGATCGGAGCCGTTCGCGTTTCGCCGGACGAGGTGAGCGCCGTCTCCCGTCCGACGACGAAACTCGTCGTGTTCAACCCGTGGAGCAAACCGATAACGCGGACGCTCTCGCTCGTCACACCGACGGGAACGAAGGAGAAAACCGTCTCCCTCGGTCCGTACGAATCCGCGGTCACGACGTCGGAACTCGGCGGCGCTGCCGGTGATTCCGGGTCGAGTGACTCGAACGACCGACTGACGCCGGGGGAGTATTCGGTTCGGCTGGTGTCCGGCGGACGGACGATTGCGGCGGACTCGTTCACCGTCCACGGCGACGACCGGACGTTCTCCACGCTCGCACAGAACACGGAGTACGCCAGCGGAAGCGGACTCGGGCAAGCCGTCCGCGGTGTGTTCGGCAACTTCAACCTCCTGTTGTTGGTGATGGTCATCCTCGCCGGACTGACTGCGGTCGGCGGAACGACGGCGACGTTCGCCCAAGCCGTCCACGCGCGACGGCGCGCCGTCGGGGTGTATCGCGCGACCGGCGCGACGCGGGGGAGACTGGTTCGCATCCTCCTCGCCGACGCCTGCCGCCTTTCGATTCCGGCCATCGCCGCCGCGCTCGTGGCCGCACTGCTGACGGTGCGGCTCCTCGCCGTCACCGGATTGTTCACCGTCTTCGGCATCCGGCTCTCGACCGCCATCCCGCTCCCGATACTCGCCCTCGCGGTGGGGAGCGCGCTCGTATTGATGGGGCTGAGCGTCCTCATCGCGGCGCTTCCCTACCTCCTCGCCACGCCGACTGCGGTTCAGCGTGGAACGACGAATGGGACGGGTGACGACCGAGATTGGAGGTCGAACGCAGACCGCGAAGCGGACTCGTCCGTTGACCATCAGGAGAGGTCCCCGAGGCGGCCGTCGGTGGGGAGGCAACCCCACCGAACCGGAAAAGACTAGACGGAACCCCTTCTAGATTCAAGGGACCACATGACCGAAACCGTACTGGAAGCGAACGCCGTCCGGGTCGTTCGAGGGGGACGCGACGTCATCGAGGACGCCTCGCTCTCCATACCGACGGATGCACAGCTCCTCGTGCAGGGACCGAGCGGCGCAGGTAAAACGACGCTGTTCAACGTGCTCGGGTTGCTCGACACGCCGACGGACGGGACGGTCACGATTCGAGGCGAGGACACCGCTTCGCTCTCCGAACGAAAACGCGCGAAACTGCGCCGGGAGACGCTCGGCTTCATCTTTCAGGACTTCCAACTCATCGGGGATTTGACCGCGTGGGAGAACGCCGCCCTCCCGCAGGACCACACGGGCGAGCGGGACGAAGAATGGCTCGAAACGCTGTTCGAGCGACTCGAAATCGCCGACCGCACGGACCAGTATCCGGCGACGCTCTCGGGCGGCGAGAAGCAACGCGTCGCCATCGCCCGCGCGCTGGCGAACCGCCCGGCCATCGTGCTCGCGGACGAACCGACCGGCCAACTCGACCCCGACACGACCGAGCAGGTGCTCGACCTGCTGTTTCGACTGCAGGAGACGGCGGACACGGCGCTCGTCGTCATCAGCCACGACATGCAGTTGACGCCGCGGTTCGACACCGTGGTTCGATTGGAGGACGGGCGGATTCGAGCGGATCCGACATAAAAGGCGGGCGACGCGGGTCGTTCGAGCCGCTACCGGCTTCGAAGCCACGTGACGAACAGAAACGAGAGCGACCCGGTGATGGCGGCGAGAGCGACGGTCACGATTCTGGAAACACCGCGGGTTGGGGTCATGAACCAAAACGATACCGAGATGGTCACCACCGTTGCGATGAAGCTATGAACGGTCGTTCTCGACGGGGATTTCGTGAGCGACACGAGTATGCTCGAACAACCATGTCGGAGAACTAAGTAGTTCGGGGAGCAGTACCGTTGTCGGTCGCTCGACGAGGAGATAGTCGGTGTCGGTCATCGAGTCAGTCGTCGGCGTTCCCCTCGACGGGAACCTCGTCCGTCACGCCGTTCGGCGGCGTCACGGTGTCCAGGAGGTCCTCGACGACTTCCACGGACGAGCGGTCGCTCAACTCCGCCTCGGTGCTCAAGACGAGGCGGTGGCGCATCACGGGGACCGCCAGCGCCTTCACGTCGTCGGGAATCACGTAGTCGCGGCCGTGAATCGCGGCGCGGGCCTTCGCGGTGTGGAGCAATGCGAGCGTCGCACGGGGCGACCCGCCGTGCGCGAGGTCCGAGTGCGTCCGGGACGCGCTCACGAACGACTGGATGTAGGATTTGACCGACTCGGCGACGTGCACGGTTCGCACCTGCTCGCGCGCGTCGAGGATGTCATCGACGGTGACGACCTGAGAGAGGTCGGTGGGATCGAGATTCGGCGTCTCGTCGAACCGGTCGATGAGTCGCAACTCGTTTTCGTCCGACGGGAGGTCCACGGTGAGTTTGCACTGGAATCGGTCGCGTTGCGCTTCGGGCAGTTCGTACGTCCCGTCCATCTCGATGGGGTTCTGCGTGGCGATGACCATGAACGGCGACGGCAGCGACAGGGTGTCGCCTTCGATGGTGACGGTCCGCTCCTGCATGCCTTCGAGCAGCGCACTCTGTGTTTTCGGCGTGGCGCGGTTGATCTCGTCGGCGACGAGCAGGTTCGTGAATATCGGCCCGCGCTGGAGTTGGAACTCGCCGGTCCCCTCCCGGTAGACGTGGGTGCCGGTGATGTCGGCAGGCAGCAAGTCTGGCGTCATCTGCACGCGGGTGAAATCGAAGCCGGTCGCGTGTGCGAACGCGTTCGCAATCGTCGTCTTCGCCACGCCGGGGACGCCTTCGAGAAGGATGTGCCCACGAGTGAGAAGCGAGACGGTGATTC
>NZ_MEIH01000379.1:0-6695 GCF_001723155.1 Haladaptatus sp. W1 | reverse complement strand
GAGGCGCGCAGCGCGGTGATGGACGAACTCGAACAGATTCAGGACGAGGTGGAGAATCTGAAGGAAGAACGTCTGTGAGTACTACTACAACAACCTCACGGGAACACCGAGGAGTTCTATCAGTGGCTCTACGACGGCGTTCGGACGCCCGACGACATCTACGAGTACGCCGAGCAACAGCAGATGTGCGGCTACGAACTGCTGAAGGACGGGATGGAGGGCGTGGATTTGGTCGTCTGCAACTATCACCACCTCCTCGACCCGATGATACGCGAGCAGTTCTTCCGGTGGTTGGGCCGCGACCCGGAGACGTCATCACCATCTTCGACGAGGCGCACAACATCGAGGGGACGGCCCGCGACCACCCTCGCGCACGCTGACCGAGAACACCATCGACAGCGCGCTGGACGAACTCCAGGAGAGCGACGACTTCCGGAGCGAGGCGGGATTCAACGTCCTCGCCGCGTTCCAGCGCGCGCTGAAAGCCACCTACGAGGATTCGTTCGGTTTCGGCGAGCGCGAAGCGATCGGCGAGAACTGGCAGGACGTATCGGTTGCGAACGAGAACAAGCGCGACGACCTGACGCTGAACTTCCTGCAGGAGTACTCCGGGAAGGGAATCGACGCGGAGTTGGACGACGCGCTCTCGCTCGCCAAGGAACTCGACCAGAAGTACGAGGACGCCTACAAGGAGGGCGACGCGACGACGCGAAAGGAGTGCCAGACGTTGCAGGCCGCGGCGTTCGTCAAGTCCTACATGGACGAGGGGGCAGAACTCGGACAGTATCCGGTCGTCGCGGTGCGGCGCGACGAGGGAACCGACCAAGTGTACGGACGGGCGGAACTGTACACCTGCATCCCGCGCGAGGTGACGCAAGCCCTGTTCGACGAGGTGTACGCAACGGTGCTGATGAGCGCGACGCTCCGCCCGTTCGACGTGCTGTCGGACGTGTTGGGGCTCTCGGAACCCGTCACGCTGGCCTACGGACTCCAGTTCCCGGAGGAGAACCGTCGCACCTTCGCGGCGGAGACCCCGGCGTTGTTCGCCAGCGAGCGAAGCGACCCGGAGACGCAGGAGACCATCGCCGAGGCGTTGACCGACGCGGTTCGGTTCACCGCCGGGAACACGCTCGTCTTCTTCCCGAGTTACGCCGAGGCGGAGCGCTACCGCGACCTCGTTCGGAACCGCGTCGATGCGACCCTCTACTTCGACGAGGCCGGAACCCCCGTCGAGGAACTCCGCCAGCAGTTCACGTCGGACGGCAACGGCGTGCTCTTCACCTCGCTGTGGGGGACGCTGGCAGAGGGCGTCAGTTTCGACGGCGACGACGCGCGGACCGTCGTCGTGGTCGGCGTCCCGTACCCGCACCTGGACGACCGGATGGACGCGGTGCAGGAAGCCTACGATACGGTGTTCGCGGACCGCTCCGGCCGGAATTCGGGCTGGGAGTACGCCGTGGAGATCCCGACGATTCGGAAGACTCGGCAGGCGCTCGGGCGGGTGATTCGCTCGCCGAGGACTTCGGCGTTCGCATCCTCCTCGACAAACGCTACACCGAGAAGAGCGTCCGAGAGATGGGGAAGTACAGCGTTCGGGAGACGTTCCCGCCCGAGGAACGCGGGGAGACCATCGACATCGCGCCGGAAAAGCTCAAGTTCGCCATGCTGAACTTCTTCACGGACAAGGACGCGTGGGACGGCGACCCGCCGAAACCGCAGTAAAAACGGAACCGAGAGCGAATCAGACGGGAAGCGCGATTCTGGCGGCGGTCTCCTCGTACTTTGCATCCCAGAGGTGGAGTTCCGTGACGCTCCACGAAATCGAATCGATATCGCGTTGGGCGAGTTGCCGCGCCGTCTCCACGTCCCCACCGCGCGCCAGCGTGACGTGCGGAACGTAATCCTCTCCTTCCAACCCCTCGATGATCCCGAACTCCTCGGTCAGTTCGTCGTGGAGGCGCTGCAGGCCGGGGCTTTCGACGCCGAGGTAGACGACGGGACCCACGCCGCGGGTCGGGGTTTCGAAGTAGTCGATGCCCGAAACTTTCGCCTCGAACGCGGGCGTTCCGACGAGCGCGGTTCGGACTCGCATCTCCAGTCGGTCGTAGCTCTCGTCGTTACCGAAGCGTTTGACGACGAGCGTCCGTCGGTCACGAACCTTGTCGAACCCGTAGAGGGAGGGGCGTAGCTCCTCCGCGAGTCGAGCGATGTCGCCGGGAACCGGGACGTTGAGGCTGAACACTGTTCGGTTCGAGCGGTGGGAAGAATATCAGGGTGGCGTTTGTCGGTCGGGACCCGCTGGACTCATGCGGTGCTGCCGTTCCGTATCGCGGAGCCCCAAATCGAAATCCACCACTTCTCCATTCGGAGGCTGACACTCGACGTCCACTCGGTGTGGTTTATCGCCGAATCATTCGACTGCAGACGGTTGACCGTCGCGTTTCCGGCGATACGATATGAATGCCCCTTCGTGTCTTCGAGGACGGTGACCGTGATGTGGGCGACGTCACCGTTTCCGAGCGATTTGGGGAGTTTGACTTTACCACTCGCGCCGACCGTATCGTTTCCGAGGAAGAGTGAGACGTTCGTTCCCGCCAGAATACGCTCCCCGCCGTGGTGTTCGACGGTAATCTCGCTCGCGTTTCGGTGAACGGTCAGTCGCGGACGGTCGTCCATCCACTTCGGGGGCGTGGGTGGGTTCGAAACCAACTCGTGCCGATAGTCGAACTCGACGGTCGCGGAGCGTGTTCCCGTCGTTTGAACCGTTCCGGATAGGTCGTGGATGATGCCGCGTTCGTCGACGAGTGCGGTCGCGGAGAGCGTCTCGACGTCTTCAAGCGTCGAGGACCCCGAGGCCTCGTATCGGTACAACTTCGTTCCGTTGCGAACCGTCGTTCCGTTCGCGAGGAAGTCCGCGCTGGAGAGGATGGTTTTCATTCGTGGAGCAACGGACCCGATGCGTTGCCGGATGAAATTGGAGCTCTCCCCGGAATTAACTCGGCAGGTGTCGTCCGCGAGTTGGCACCATGCTACGCTATCGTTCCTCGTGTACCCTCGATACGGGTTCCTCATTTTGTTCACTACCACTCCGTCACCCGCCTCCCGTATTCCCACGCGGCCACCTCCCACGTGCGCGGTGAGGGTCGAGTTCATCCAGTTTCTCGACCCGACGTCCTGTCTCGGGCGGATACGAACGTTCACTCGATAGGGCTCCGATTCGAGCGCCGATTCGTGTGCGGCCACCAACCGCTCGGCGTCGAATATCCACTGTCCATTCGCGCCGGGCGGCGGCGACAGCGAACCGGTCGAAGTCGCGGTCGGTGTTCCTCCGCTAGAACCGGAGTCGGACCACGGGAGAAACCCCGAACAGCCGGAGGTCAGGACGAGGAGGGCCAATAGGAGGGCGGGTAGCCGTCGCATTCCACGACGTTACCGTCGGAACACAATAAAATCTGTCTACGGAGGGAACCGCTGGCAATCGTTGCCGTGCCGAAAGGCTTTAAGGGGTGAGCGACGGAAAGACTCGGTAATGTCGCGGACTCGCGTCACCGGGGTTTGTCCTCCGATGAGCGACGAGTCCGTCCGCGACTCATTCTGCGTGCGACGACGACCGGGGCTTTTCTAGTCCCAATAATACCTATTCCACTCCGTTCCGATGTTCGTTCAAAACGCACTCACCTGTGATTAACTCGTCTTTAGTCTGTCCTCCGATTTTATTTCTCAAATTATTGAGAAGAATTTAAGTAGGTGTAGCCCCTGGCGACTCGTACAATGAAAACGGTTGCACTCGCCTTCTCGGGCGGACTCGACACGACAGTATGCGTCCCACTCCTCGAAGAGGAGTACGGCTACGACGACGTTATCGGCGTCACTGTCGACGTGGGTCAACCCGAAGAGGAGTTTGCAGAAGCGGAGGAAACTGCGGAGGCATTGGATTTGGACCACTACGTCGTGGACGCCAAGGACGCGTTTGCGGAGCAGTGTCTCGACGCGGTGAAAGCGAACGCGACGTATCAGAGCTATCCCCTCGGCACCGCGCTCGCCCGCCCCGTCATCGCCGAAGCGATTCTCGACGTGGCGAAGGAAAACGACTGTGACGCCGTGGCCCACGGCTGTACCGGCAAAGGGAACGACCAGTTGCGCTTCGAGGCGGTCTGGCGCGCCTCCGACTTGGAGGTCATCGCCCCCGTACGCGAGATGGGGCTGACACGCGAATGGGAGATGGGATACGCCGACGAACACGACCTGCCCGTCGAGGGCGGCAACGAGGGCGTCTGGAGCATCGACACGAACCTCTGGAGCCGCTCCGTCGAAGGAGGCAATCTCGAAGACCCCGGCTACGTCCCGCCGGAGGACATCTACGAGTGGACTCTCGCACCCGGCGCGGAAACCGAACTCGTCGAAATCGAATTCGAGGAGGGCAAACCGGTCGCCGTTGACGGCGAAGCGATGGACGCGGTGTCGCTCATCGAGTACCTCAACGAACTCGCCGGAAAACACGGCGTCGGTCGCACCGACCTGATGGAAGACCGCATGCTCGGCCTGAAGGTCCGCGAGAACTACGAACACCCCGCCGCGACGACGCTCCTCAACGCCCACGAGGCGCTCGAAGGATTGGTGCTGACGAAGGAGGAGCGCTCGTTCAAGACGAGTATCGACCAGCAGTGGGCCGAGAAGGCCTACGAAGGCCTCCTCTCAGCGCCGCTCGTGGACGCCCTCGACGGCTTCATCGACACCACGCAGGAGAAGGTGACCGGCACGGTCACCATCAAATTCCAGGGCGGGCAGGCCCGCGCGGTCGCCCGCGAGAGCGAACACGCCGTCTACTCCGAGGACGCCGCCTCGTTCAACACCGAGACGGTCGGCAAAATCGAGCAGGCCGACGCGACAGGGGTCGCGAAATACCACGGCTATCAATCACGTCTCGCGAACGATGAGTGACGGCGGACACGCGGCGAGTGAGGACGACTTCGGGGACGGAGACGTCGTTCGCGGCGACCGCTTCAGCGGCGGTCCCGCCCGCGGGTTTCTCTCGTCGCTCGCGGCCGACGAGCGCATCTTCGCGGCGGACCTCGAAATCGACCGCGCCCACGTCGTGATGCTGGCCGAACAGGGCATCATCGACGACGAGGTAGCGGGCGAAATCCTCACCGCGCTGAACGTGGTCGAAGTCGAGGGCCACGAGACGCTCCCCGAGGGCGAGGACGTTCACGCCGCCATCGAAACGGCGGTCGTCGGACGGGTCGGCCACGACGGCGGGAAGATGCACACCGCCCGCAGTCGGAACGACGAGGTGGCGACCTGCATCCGCTATCGCCTCCGCGAGGACGTTCTCTCGCTCCTCGAAACCACGACGGCGCTCCGCTCGGCCCTGCTCGACGCCGCGGAATCGCACGCAGAGACGGTGATGCCGGGCTACACCCACCTTCAGCCCGCGCAACCGACGACCGTCGGGCACTTCCTCGCGTCCTACGAACAGGCGGTTTCGCGCGATACGGCACGCCTGCTCGATGGGTGGTGGGTCGGTCGGATACTCCTACACTTACACGCAGAGCGACTTTGACATTGATGTCGTAACGAGTGACAACGAGCAGATGGGTGCGTGGGACATCAACATTGACGGCGACGCCGGTGACGACACTTGTACGTTCCGACCGGCAACGATGGCGAGTTGGCACGGTAATGAGGGTCAGTTCAATCTGATGCGACTCTACTCCCGGAGTACGTTCTCTGCAAATGGGAGTAACTTCAACCGGGAGACGGTAGACCACTCAATCGTCTTCTATGAGGACATTTGCGGAGGGTGCGTCTAAATAAAATTTATACCTAGAGTTATACGATACGAGAGCGTTACTGTACATATGTTGGCCCCCACTAACGGTTCACTGAACCGTCGTTCGTTCCTCGCTCTCGGTATCGGCCTCTCGCTCTCTGGCTGCTTACACCGAGCACCGGGAACACAGAGCGTACCGATCCAGATCGAAACAAAACCCACGAACGAGAAGATTCAATTCGGACGCGGCCGACGTACCGAAGCAATGCCAAGCGAACCGGACACGTCACTACCAGTGGACCGGGTGAAAACGCCGTCGTCGCGTGGCAGACTCCGCTAACGGCCGAAACTGAGCCGAGTGTCGTGACCCCTGTCGTGGATGAATCAGGTATATACGCCCCAGTTACAGCCGGTAAATATCTCGGCGTCTTTGACGCCGCCGGCGAGCGAACAACGAAAATTGCGGGTCGATCCGCCGACATCTCAACGCCAACAGTCGTAGATCAACGGGTAACGTTCTCGGACGGTTTCCGATCGGTAGGTGTTGAGCGCCGTAATTGGACCAAAACGTGGATACGGCGTCTCGGTGGTAGAGGAACGATACCAACCGTCGTTGGGGATGTTGCCATCGTCCCGATTAGTGCGGGTACAGGAGCCGTGTACGCAATTGACATCCACAACGGGAACGTCGTGTGGAAGCGACAGACTGGAATCGTCGTACAACCAGCTGCAGCGGACGAATCACTCGTGGTTCTCTGTGAAAGTGATGGAAAGATTCTCGCGCTTAATGTTTCAGATGGAACGACGCGATGGGAGGCTTCAACAGAACTCGGAACGATCACGACCACGCCAGTCCTTGGCAACCACCTTTACGTTAGCAGTGCGACTCAAGACGGAGCAGCTGGACGACTAGAAGCCTACG
>NZ_MEIH01000378.1:0-4204 GCF_001723155.1 Haladaptatus sp. W1 | reverse complement strand
CGAACCCAGCGGCGACGCCGACCGGATTCGGGAACGATTGGCCGAACGCTTCGACCGTCAGTCGCGGTGTCCGAAGTGCGGAGCCGAGGCCGTAAACAGCGCACCCGCACCGTTCGACCCCGACGACCCCGTACGGGGAGTACCGACGCGCACTTAAGCGGCGCGCCCACGAATAAGGTACATGGACGAAATCGACATCGAAATCGTCGCCAATCCCGATTTGGAAGCCCCCGTCCTCATCGAAGGACTGCCGGGCGTCGGTCACGTCGGCAAACTCGTCGTCGAGCATCTACTCGAAGAGAAAGAGAGCGAGCTCGTTCGACGGGTGTACTCCGAACACCTCCCGCCGCAGGTTGGCGTCGGTGACGACGGCACCGCCTCGTTGGTTTGTATCGAACTCTACGCCCTGACCCTCGACGAACAGGACGTCCTCGTCCTCACCGGCGACTATCAAGCACAGGATTCCGTCGGTCACTATCGCTTGACGAACGCGTTTCTCGACATCGCCGACGAGTTCGGCGTCGAACGCGTCTTCGCGCTCGGCGGCGTGCCGACCGGCGAACTCATCGAGGAGTACGCCGTGCTCGGCGCGGCTGCGACCACGGACTTCGTGGACGAGCTCGAAGACGCGGGCGTCGAGTTCCGCGAGGACGAACCCGCGGGCGGCATCGTCGGGACGAGCGGTCTCCTGCTCGGCCTCGGCGGACGGCGGGGTCTCGAAGCGACGTGCCTGATGGGCGAGACGAGCGGCTATCTGGTCGACCCGAAGAGCGCACAGGCGGTGCTCGAAGTCCTCCAGACGATGCTCGACTTCGAAGTCGATTTCAGCTCGCTCGAAGACCGTGCGGAAGAGATGGAAGAGGTCGTCAACAAAATCGAGGAGATGGAGTCTCAACAGGCTCCTATCGCGTCCGACGACGACCTCCGGTACATCGGCTAAGCGGCCCTCCGATTTCGCCGGTTAAAATAGCGAGCGCTCCTGTCCGTTGTAGATATGATACACTGCGGAAACGAGGAAGAACGTGAGAAAGAACCACGTCCAGAACTCGAAGTCGAGCATTCGTATCGAGAAGAGGTTGAGTTTCGCCGCGAACAAAACGACGAACTCCAGCAGACCGAGGCCGAGATAGTAGGTCGCCCAGGAGACGTCGTGTTCGGGGACGACTTCCATATACACCTCGACCTGTCGCGCTTGGTCTTCGAGCGTTAGCTCCTTCGACTGCTGGTCGTACTCCACGATACCGAGGTCATCGAGCTTCGGGAGGTGCGTCTGGTGGAGCGAGACGTAGACGCTCTTTCTGACGTTTCGTGGTGGCGGTGACTCGCCGGTTTCCACCGTGGCGATGTGTTCGGCGAGGTCATCGACAGCCAGTGAATCTCCTGTCTCCCGGAGATAGCGAATCGTTTCGCGCCGTCGCTCGTTCCGCAAGACGTTATGGATCTGACTCTCGTCGAGTTCCCCTTTCGTCTCCGGTTCGGTGAGTTTCATGGCTTGGAGGCAAACATGATATTATCTCTGGGTCCGATACACGCACATATATTATAACCAAGGGTATTAACTTTGCCACCGGTCTAGTATTTATTTCATGAATGTTCTTTTCGCAATGTGCTGTCCTCGTCCGGTTATTGGTCTATCGGTGCGAACACCGTTCGACCGGGGATGTCTCCGTTTCTTCCCTCCGAACGCGTCACCGAGCGTCTCGTTTGGCGAGGATTTGATTACCGTTCGAGTCCTACACGCATAGCATGCCAGACTGGCTGGTCCTCGGCTTGTGGCTCACGCTAGCGGCCGCTGTCGTCATCGCCGGAATCTTCGTCGTCGGCGTTCGGCTGTTTCCGACGCGCCAGTCCACGAACGCCACCTACATCTTCGGGGAGGGGCGGCGACGGATCGAAATCCGTCAGTATCTCCGCGCCATCGACGAGAACTTCGCCGAGGACCACTTCGTGGAGGGCCAACACGTCGCGTTTTACCTTCCCGAGCGGGACGTCGCCATCACCTTCGACGCGCGAGCCTTCTTCCGCATCGAGAAGTCGCCGACGTACGCCGTACTCGTCGAACACGAGATGCCGGGCCACCACCTCGGCGACCGACTTCCCTTCGAAACCCCGACCTTGGAACAGGAGGCGGACGTGGACACGAAACAGGCCGCGTTCGCCATCCTCGGCGTCCCGTCGGGTGCGACGCTCTCGGAGGTCAAATCGGCCTACCGGGAGAAGGTAAAGGACGTGCATCCCGACCACGGGGGCTCGCGCGAGGAGTTCCAACGGGTTCGGGAGGCGTACACGACCGCGAAAAACCACTGCACTTGATTACCCCGTCGCCCACCGGTTTTTCGTCTCAGTCCAGATTCGCCACTTCGTAGGCGACGCCGACGTCCCGGAGGGCGTCGGTGACGCGCCCCACGCTGTCGGCGGTGGCGACGATAACGACGTTCAAGCCGCGTTCGGCGGCCTCGGCAGCGACTTCGCCCGGAGCGAACGTCGTATCCGGTTCGATACCGGCGGATCGGAGGGCGACGACGGCTTCGACGCCGGTCGCGGCGAGCACCGGGGCGTTCTCACACGCGGCCGCGAGCGACTTTCCGTCCACCGTTCGACTGCCGCCGGAGCGAACCGGCGGCACCTGATACACCGTCACCCGTCCCGGTTCGAGGTCGATGATGCCCTCGAACTCGGTGACGCCGACGTCCTCGCCCGCTTCGGCGTCCGTCGTGGCGATGCCCGTCGCGGGTCCCTCGTCGTTCGGCGTCGCGTGGAGCAGGCCATCTTCGAGCGAGAGCGAGACGGTCGTCCCCGCTTCGATATCGGTGCGCGCAATCGCCGCGTCCTCTCCGACGTTGCCGAGGATGTCGTCGGTCACGTGGTCCGCGAACCGACGAACGTCCGTCGCGGACTGGAGGAGCCAATCGACGCCCTCCTTCGTCACCCGATAGCGTGAGCGACCTTCCTTCTCCACGAGTCCGTCCTCCACGAGGCCGCGGGTGTACTCGCTGACGGCCTGACTCGTCACGCCGACGGCATCGGCGATCTCGCCTTGGCTCACCGCCGGTTGTCGGTCAGCGATTTCGGCGAGGATGCGAAACCGGGTTGCGGTTCGTTTGTCCTCCAACACGTCGGCCATACCCGAATCCTCGGGCGGGACGATAAAAATACCAGCGGTCGGCGAGTGAAAACCGCGTCCCGTGAGACGCACGAACGGTAATGGCGGAACCCTCCATTCGCCGACGGATGGCGGAACCGTCCACTCGCCGACGTTCCGGTGGTATGTCCCCGCGGACGGCGGATTCGGAGAGCGTCAACTCTATATTTTCTGAGAACAACGGACGAATCGTGATTGGAGTCGTCCCCGCCGCCCTCCCCGGCCCGCTCCCGTGGCTGACAACGACCTTTCCCGACTACCTCGTTTGGGTCGTCATCGCCGCCTTCGTCGCCACCGCCGCGCTCGAACGATACGACCGCGAGCTGGCGCGGACCGTCGGCGCGGGCGCGTGGGTGCTGTTCGGGCTGTTCTGGGGCGTCCTCTTTCCCCGTTTCGCGTTCGAGATGCGGAGTTTCATCGAGGGGACCCTCAGCCTCGTCGCGGTTCCCCTGTGCGTCTACGCGGGCTATCAGCTCTACTCGGGACGGATTCGCTGTTCGTCCTGTCCCGCGGCGTCGCCGCGATGGGACTCATCTACGTCCCCTTCCTGACGGTCGAACCGCTCCGCGAGTGGCTCGTCGAACTGGTGAGCGTCCAGACCAACGCCGTCATCCAACTGCTCGGATATACGACCCCGCGTTCACGATTGCGAAGGAAAACGGCTACCACAGCGCCTTCATCTTCACCGACAGCACGGGCCACGAGTACTACACCTATCTCGTCCTCGCCTGCACGGGTATCGGCAGCATGAGCATCTTCGGCGGCCTCATCGCCGCCGTCCGGGCACCCCTCCGACGAAAGCTCCGCGGATTCACGCTCGCCATCGTCATCATCTGGTGTTGAACGTCGTCCGCAACGTCTTCATCGCGGTGGCGTTCGGCAACCAATGGTTCCAGTTCTTCGTCGGTCCCGTCACCACGATCACGGGTTACACCGACCCCCGGATGGTCTCGTTTTTCATCGCGGACAGGGTGCTCAGCCAACTGCTCGCCGTCGTCGCGCTCGTCTTCATCCT
Organism: Haladaptatus sp. W1; assembly: GCF_001723155.1. Classification (NCBI taxonomy): domain Archaea; kingdom Methanobacteriati; phylum Methanobacteriota; class Halobacteria; order Halobacteriales; family Haladaptataceae; genus Haladaptatus; species Haladaptatus sp. W1. The sequence continues at coordinate 47 of NZ_MEIH01000378.1, read as the reverse complement.
CTGGTTGGTCGTCCGCGACCTCCCGGAACTGCTGACGGTCATCGAGG
>NZ_MEIH01000377.1:0-3997 GCF_001723155.1 Haladaptatus sp. W1 | reverse complement strand
ACGCCAGTGGAAATTCGATCTCAAAACCGATTCTCCGATTGCGACATCGCCTGTCATCGTGACTGGGCTCGTCTACGCCGGAGGAACAGCCCAGACACCATTGTATGCGCTTGATGCCACGGACGGAACCCTCGTTTGGAAACATGACGTGACTTCTCCGCGCCCATCAGCACCTGCAGTCCTCGACGAACCCGTCTATGCCATTGATGGAAATCGACTGCTCGCGCTCGACGCAGCGACTGGTACTCGTCAATGGGACGCATTTGTTGATGAGGAAACGCAGTTCATTCCGACGGTTACTGACCGACGAGCATATGTTGGAGCTGCACACGGCATTGTTGGCTTTGACATCGCTCGACAGTCTCGTCTCTGGGAGACTACCGTCACAAGCACGCAGCTTGCGGTTGATGACTCATTGTTCTATGTTCCTGTTGAGAAGACGCTCTGGGCGTTTGAGAAGGACACAGGGTATCTCGCATGGAATCGTGACGTTCTCCCCGGTGACGCCTCTTCAGGAACGTTCACGACGTGTATCGGCGGTGGGGAGACGATCTTCTGTGGGAGTTCGCACGGGAATATTGTTGCACTGGATGTCGAATCAGCCGGGAAATCGAATGCTGTAAAATGGCGGTTCGATCTCTCGTCAGAAGATGGCGGTGGTGCAATCGTGGATCTTGCGGTGACAAAGAACGTGTTGTACGCAACGACAGTGAGAGGCGAGATCCACGCATTGGTCGTGTGAGACGACCTGCTATGAGACTCCGAGATTCATACGGTACTCTTGGTGCCTAAGTATTCTTGGAAGCTGTGTTCTCTCTTTATTTTTAGATCACCACAAAGCATTTAGCTACCCGTGAAGGATGGTAGCATGTAGCGAGGATGCTTTGACATCACCGGATCTGGCGCCATCACCTTGATCCATCCCTCGCTCCACTCCGTTCCTCCCGTTACTTCTGTCCGAAATAGAGTCACAATGAGCGAGATCGTTGGCTCATCGATGGGAAAGTGCGTCTTTTTGAAGTACCAACTCTCCTGGCTTCTCCCATGGGTTTTGGACTGCATGGAGGCGGCGTTTTGAGGACCAGTTGTGGTTAGAATGAGCTACTAACCAGAGCATCTCTACTCCAAAACAAAAGCGATGCTAACGGTTCAAGTAGAAAAGAACTGCTCATGAGGATCTTTCTCGCCTCTATTGCTTGTCGTGAGAACCATTTACAGGAAAATTGGTTAGTGACCATCTTCAGTCCTAACACTCAGTTTTCCGAGTTTGTAGAAAAGACGGTTTGGAAACTCGTCATGCCGTGGATCGAAATCGTGTGAGCCACGGGTCGAGCCTGGTAGCGAGAAGCGCACCGACGGCCGCACCCAGGATATCCGCCGCCCAGTCAAAGATCGAGAGGTCGCGGCCGACAAATCCTTGGATAATCTCAACCCCACCACCATAGAGGGAAGCAGCAACGATGCTAAGGACGACCGCTGTGACCCACCGGTCTTGTGGAACGAGAGCGAAGGTGACTGCTCCGGCGAGACAGCAATACGCGAATGTCTGTGCGTATTTGTCTCCCGATGGGCCCAAAAGGACCAAGCATGGCTTCCCCCGGCCCGCGTGGGGCGACAGACACTAAGAGGATGACGACAGCGATAACAACTGTTGGCAGCCAGCGAACCCGATAGCGCATACTCTATTTGTTATTAGGAGATGTGATATTTCTTGGTGATGAAATATGTACAGATGAGATTCTCGTGAAAAACACTGACCATACGCGATAATATCAAGAACTTGATATTATCGCCTACTAACTCGTTAGAGACCAAAAATCCGAGTAAGAGCAATACAACTGACTCACGTAGAACACTGTAACTCGCGAAAATCTTCCTCGTATCTACTGCTTATCGCGAGAACTACTTAAACGAGAATTGGTTCGTGGCTGTAGGTCTCTTCAACGCGAATTGCACCACCGCACTTGCTACAGCTGTACTGTTCGGGGTTGCGGACGGTTTTCGACCGGCGATACCGAGCACTCCGGCCGCCACAGTCCTCGCAGACGAGCCACCACTTGGGTGCAGTGAAGCGTTCGCAGTGCTGTGAGGTGTCGAGGCGGTCTGTCTTGGGCGTCGACGTAGGTCTCGGCCCGCTCGATCATTTCGCCTTTCTGGCCGATGAACACGCCGCCGTCTTTGCCGACGACGAACCTGTTCTCGTTCGGTTCGATGATCTCGTCGAGTGCCAGGTGTTCGATATCAAGTCGTTGCCGATCGAACCGACCGAAGAAGAACGGTGACTCCGCATCGAACGGTACGATTTAGTCGTTTGACCCCGGGCCCCTGCTATCGGTGATCGAGTCGACGGCGTCGACGACGGCGTGGCGGATCGGTTGCAACTTTGCGATGACGCTCTCGCCGCCGAAGCCGACGACGCCGTCGAATCCGTCGCGGTCATAGTGGCCACGGGCCGACCCGAGCCACTCACCGAGCCGCTTGAGACCGCCGGTAACTCCATTGTCGAAGAACAGGACCACGATAAGCAGAAGGATGCCGAACGAGAGTTCCCAGTAGGCCTCCAGCAGCGGGAATTGCCGGATGAACCACCGGAGATACTCGAAGGTAACCGCACCGATGACCGGCCCCAGGAACGAGTATGGGCCGCCGATGACCGTTACGAGCACCGGTTCGGCCGAAGCCGTCCAGTGGGCGGCACCGGGGGTGATGCCGCCGCTGTGGACGGTCAACATCGCTCCAGCCAACCCCGTGAAGGCACCTGAGATGATGAACGTCTTCCAGCGGTGACGCTGGACGTTCACGCCGAGTGCCTGGGCCCGTTCGGGGTTCTCCCTGAGTGCCTGACAGACCGTCCCGAACGGCGACCGGACCACCCGCCATAGGGTGTACACCGCCGCCGTCCCGATGAAGAGACTGATGTAGTAGTACGGTCGCGGGTGGAGGAAGTGCCGCAGGTAGAACTCGATACCGAAGATGTTGACCATGCCGATCTTCGAGAGGAAGTCCAGACCGTCGGAGCCGTTCGTGACTACGTTCAGAGGCATCACGGCAGCCAGGTGGTCGTACTGGACGACAACCCAGATTGCCATCGAGAACGACAGCGTGATCATCGCGAAGTAGATCTCCTCGAGCTGGACCGAGAAGTAACCGACGACCACCGCCAGGATGCTGGCGGCAATCACACCCAGCAGCAGCGCAAACACGAAGTTCACGAGCACCGAGATCCCGCCGAAGGCCGCGTCGAGGCCGTAGGCTGGCACCACACGCAGGAAGAACAGCGCGGCGGTGTAGCCGGCCGCGGCGACGAACATCGCGTGACCGAACGACAGCAGCCCGGTGTAGCCGTACAGGAGATTAAACGCGACTGCCAGTACACCGATGAGCAGCGCACGGGTCAGCAGGTCCACCTGCAGGGCTGGAAGCAACCATGGGACGACGATCAGGACCGCCATCACCGCGGCTACCCAGAGCCGCTTGCCTTCGAGCCGCAACTTGTGGCGAGTGTTGGTAGACATCTCGCGCTAGAGTCCCGGCGGGAAGCCAGAGCCATCAAGCAGGCTGGTGGCCTTTTCCCGGGTTAGGGTCACTTGCTTGTTGTTCGACAGGCCGAGACCGTTGTAGGGCACATCGTCGTCCGAACTGGAGACGCCGAGCACGGACGGAGCGTTGGCCTGGTGGCTCTTGGGATCCATCTTCCAGGTGCCCCGCGGGCCGGTGACTTCGATGCCCTCGAGTTCACTGACCACGTCGGAGGTATTGGTGCCGCCGGCGGCCTCCATAGCCTTCTTGTACATCCAGATAGCGCTGTAGGCGCTGCCACCTGTGAACGACGGGATGGCCGGCAGGTCCTTGGCGTGTTCTTTGTACTTGTTGAGGAACTCCGTGTTGGTCTCGTTGTCGAACGCGGAGTGCCAGTACCAACCGGCGACCTTGACACCTTCCGGCATCGTCGAGCCGAGAGCCGAGAACACCGTCGGGTCCATCGCCAGGGTCATGT
>NZ_MEIH01000376.1:0-39580 GCF_001723155.1 Haladaptatus sp. W1 | reverse complement strand
GGTATCTCGACGCTCGGTGCGGTCGTTGCAGGCGGTCTCGCGGCGTGGTATCATCACCTCCGGAACGGGCGAGAACCCGATTCCGCTGTACGGGAACGCGATGGTCGTCGACACGATGAGCCTGTTCTTCGTGCTCATCTTCGCCAGCGTCACCGCGCTGGTGAGCATCGCCAGCTACGATTACCTGAAGGGTAACTCCTATCAGGCGGAGTACTACACGCTGGTCGTCCTCGCGGCGACCGGGATGACGCTGATGGCGAGCTCGAACAGCCTCGCCACGGTGTTCATCAGCCTCGAACTGGCCAGCCTCCCGTCCTACGCGCTGGTCGCGATGCTGAAGAAGAACCGCGGAAGCGTCGAGGCGGGTCTCAAGTACTTCCTCATCGGCGCACTCTCGTCGGCCATCTTCGCCTACGGTATCAGCCTCGTGTACGGTGTCACCGGACACCTGCAGCTGGACCTCATCGCCACCACGCTCGGCCAAGGGTTCAGCGGGCTGGGCGGCGTGCTCGGCGTCGGCGTGCTGATGGTGGTCGCTGGCTTCGCGTTCAAGACGGCCTCCGTCCCGTTCCACTTCTGGGCACCGGAAGCGTACGAAGGCGCACCAGCGCCGATTTCGGGCTTCCTCTCGTCGGCTTCGAAGGCCGCCGGGTTCGCAGTCGCCTTCCGCGTGTTCGTCACCGCGTTCCCGTTCGCACTGGTTTCGGGAACCATCGACTGGGTGCTGGTCTTCCAGATTCTCGCAGTCGTCACGATGACGCTCGGGAACTTCGCGGCCGCCACGCAGGACAAGGTGAAACGGATGCTCGCGTACTCCTCGATCGGACACGCGGGCTACGTGCTCATCGGACTGGCCGCTCTCTACGGCGGTAACAACAGCGGTGTGCTGAGCGGTGCGATGCTCCACCTGCTCGTCTACGGCTTCATGAACACGGGTGCGTTCCTGTTCATCGCGCTGGTCGAGTACTGGGGCGTCGGCCGGACGTTCGAGGATTACAACGGACTGGCGGAGAAGGCTCCCATCGCCTGTCTCGCCATGACCGTGTTCCTGTTCAACCTCGCCGGTCTCCCGGTCGGTGCAGGATTCATGAGCAAGTACATCCTGTTCGGTGCCGCGGTCGGTGCCGGATTCTGGTGGCTCGCCGCGGTCGGTGCGATAAACAGCGCGCTGTCGCTGTTCTACTACAGCCGCGTCGTGAAAGCGATGTGGGTCGAGGACCCGGAGGGCGACTTCACGATTCGAAGCACGCCGACGGGCCTCTACGTTGCGGTCGTCGCCGCCGCAGTCGTGACGGTCGCGTTGCTGTTCGCGTTCGGGCCGGTGGCGGACACGGCGTACAACGCCGCCGCCACGCTGTTCGCCTGAACAGCACGATTTCCGTTCGCGTTTTTCGTCTTTTTCGATTCGACGATTTCGGTCGTGAGTCGCCCGTATCGTACAAATCGTGAGCCATCCGTATCGCGCAAAACGACCGGATGATATCGATGCCGTTCAGACACGTTTTCGCCGATCGAATCGCCGCGTAAAGTACGTCTCTCGTCCGATTTTTGCAGCTCGACGCTGTAAACGGATTCCCAACAAGTTTTAGGTGTCCGACTATGAATCGGGGGTAAGATGGTTTCGCGGCTCATGCTCGGCTGTGGTTCCGTCGGGCATGCCATCGTTGAATCGGTGGCCGACTGGTCCGGAAGCCTCGTCGTCGTGGACGAGAGCGAAAGTAGAGTCGAAACGCTCCGAACGGAGGGCGTTTCGGCGACCCGCGGCGACCCGACGGACCCGGAGGTAGTCGCACAGAGACCAGCCGTCGACCTCGCATTCGTTTTCGGGGACGACCCGGAGCAAAACCGACAGGCCGCACGTGCGTTGCGCGACGTCCGTCCCGACGCCTATCTCGTCGTCTACGCCGGTGACGGCCCGTCGACGGAGATGCGGGCGGACCTCGACGAACTGGCGGACGAGTTCATCGACCCCGGCGCGGCGCTCGTCGACCACTTGCTTCCGCTGACGGACGGGGATACCGCGTTTCGTACGCACGAACTGCAACGCACCCTCCGCGACATCGACGGCAAGCTCGGTATCTTCATGCACGACAACCCCGACCCGGACGCCATCGCGAGCGCGGTCGCGCTGGAAGGGATGGCCGAATCGGTCGGTACGGAGGCCGAAGCGTGCTACTTCGGGGCGATTTCGCATCAGGAGAATCGCGCGTTCGTCAACTTGCTCGATTTGGACCTCAGGAACCTCGAAGTCGGTGCCGACATATCGGAGTTCGACGGACTCGCGCTGGTCGACCACTCCAGTCCGGGCGTCAACGACCAACTGCCGGAGGAGATTCCCGTCGATGTCGTCATCGACCACCATCCGCCGAACCACCCCGTCGAAGCGCGATTCGTCGACCTTCGGAGCGGCGTCGGGGCGACGAGTTCCCTGCTCGCAGACCACTTGGAACAGCTCGGCATCTCCCCCGACGAGCGGGTCGCGACCGGGTTACTGTACGGTATTCGCGTCGATACGAAGGACTTCACCCGCGAGGTGTCCGTCGCCGACTTCGAGGCGGCGTCGTTTTTGCTCCCGCACGCCGATACGAGCACCTTGGATCGCGTCGAGGCGCCCTCCATCAGCGCCGATACGTTCGAGACTATCTCCCGGGCGATTCGGAACCGCGAACTCGACGGGACGGTGCTGGCGAGCTGTGTGGGGTCGCTGTCCGACCGCGATGCGCTCGCGCAGGCGGCGGATCGATTGCTCAACATGGATGGCGTGACGGTCACGCTCGTGTTCGGCTTCATGGACGGAACCGTGTACGTTTCCGCGCGCGCACGCGGCACCGACGTCGACCTCGGGGAAACCATGCGGGCGGCGTTCGGGCAGATAGGCAGCGCGGGCGGGCACGCCGACATGGCGGGCGCACAGATTCCGTTGGGCCTGCTCGGTGAGGTCGAGGACGACGAGGAGGAGTCCCTCTCGACCATCGTCGGCGATATCATCACCGACCGGTTTTTCGAGACGGTCCGCTCCCGTCCGGGACCCGACGATTTCGATTCGGACCGCGAGCGAGTCGCGGCGTTCGACATTCAACTCGCGGACGACGAGTGACGGGCGGTCGGGAAGTTTTTCCCTCACCGGGGCATCGATACTCTACATGGACGAGGCCGAGGAGGAAGCGGGCCGCAAGTCACCGTCTCGCGTTCGCATCGCTTCCGACGGCGGAACCGAGGGCATCAAAGCGAAAGTCAAGGAGTACATGACCCGCGACGTGGCGACAGTTTCCCCCGATGCGACCGTCGAGGAGGTCGCCCTGCGAATCGCCGAAAGCGACGGACACAACGGATTCCCGGTGTGTGACGGCCGACGCGTGGAAGGATTCGTCAGCGCCCGCGACCTCCTGCTCGCCGACGAGAAGGAACCGATTTTCAAGGTGATGACGCAGGAACTCATCGTCGCCCACCCGGACATGGTGGTCAACGACGCCGCCCGGGTCATCCTCCGGTCGGGCATCCAGAAACTCCCGGTCGTGGACGACGCGGGCAACCTCGTCGGTATCATCACCAACACCGACTTCATCCGGAGCCAAATCGAGCGCGTCACCCCCGAGAAGGTGGGGAAGCTCATGCGCACCCTCGAATCCATCCACGATACTGAGGTCACACAGAGTCGCCGGAAGGTTCGACTCGCCGACCTCGTACCGACGCAGGGCAAGGTCTACGCCGACGAACTGGAGGGTCGCGTGTACGAGATGAAGCGCGGACTGGCCGAACCGCTGGTCGTCATCGAAAACGGTAGCACCCTCCTGCTAGCGGACGGGCACCACCGGGCGAAAGCCGCCGACAGGCTCGATATCGAGCGGATGGACGCCTACGTCATCATCACCGACCACCGGGTCGAACTCGGCATGGCGGAGACGGCGCGCAAGGAGGGCCTCGAAAGTATCGACGACATCCAGGTCGTTGACTACGCCCGCCACCCGCTGATGGAGACGACGAAGCGGTTGCAGTAGCTATTCTCTCGGTCGCTTCGTCATTCGGCGGTACCTACAACTCGCTCCGTGACCCATCGGAACGCATGCCGGGCGAGAGCAGGGACCCGACGGCCATCCGCGTCGTGGTGGTCCACGCGGACGACGTGGTGACTGCGCTCGAAGCGAACGAGCGGGGGCGGGAGGCGGTGCTTCGAATCACGGCCCCGTTCGCCGGGCGGGTGCGCGCCAGACTCCACGTGGTACAGGAGAGCGAACCGGTGGACGACGGTCTCGGCGGTCCCGCCCCGATTCGAATTCCGCCGCGAAAACTCGTCGCCGAGGATGCGCCGAGCTATCCCCGGGTCGACGAAACCGACCCGACCGTCGCCGACCCCGACGGCGAGTACGACGTGGAAGTCCACCACGACCGACACGCGGCCGCGGTCGCGGCGTGGCGCGAGCGGGTCCGCGACCATCTCGTCGAAGCGGTCGAACTCGACACAGCGGCGGGACCGCACCGCGTGTCCGTCGCCGTCCTCGGCTGACGAAACCGACGCAAAAATCGCCACCGAATCCTTAATGGATTGCCCGGCAGAAACTACCTGCATGTACGACGAGGACGACCTGCAGGAAATCCGGCAGGCCAGAGAGGAGTGGGAGGACGAGACCCACTCGCCCGTTCTGGAGCGATTCGGTGAGCGGAAGGACCGCTTTGCCACCGTCTCGAATCTGGAAGTGGACGACCTGTACGACCCGACGGACGTTTCCGACCTCGACTACGAGGAGGACCTCGGCTATCCGGGTGAAGACCCCTACACGCGCGGCGTCTACCCGACGATGTACCGCGGACGAACGTGGACGATGCGCCAGTTCGCCGGGTTCGGGACGGCCGAGGAGACCAACGAGCGGTTCCATTACCTCATCGACAACGGGCAGACCGGACTCTCGACGGCGTTCGACATGCCGAGCCTGATGGGCAAGGACTCGGACGACCCGCTTTCCGACGGGGAGGTCGGCAAGGAGGGCGTGGCGGTGGACACCCTGCGCGACATGGAAATTCTCTTCGACGGCATCGATTTGGACGAAGTTTCGACCAGCTTCACCATCAACCCGAGCGCGCCCGTCATCTTCGCCATGTACGTCGCGCTGGCCGACCAGCAGGGCGTCCCCCGCGACGAAATCCGTGGTACGTTCCAGAACGACATGCTGAAGGAGTTCATCGCGCAGAAGGAGTGGGTCATCCCGCCCGAACCGTCGCTCGACATCGTTACCGACACGGTGGAGTTCGCCGTGGACGAGACGCCGAACATCAAGCCCATCTCGATTTCGGGCTACCACATCCGCGAGGCGGGTTCGACAGCGGTGCAGGAACTCGCGTTCACGCTCGCCGACGGCTTCGCCTACGTCGAGGACGCGATGGAGCGCGGCTTGGACGTGGACGAGTTCGCGCCGCAACTCTCCTTCTTCTTCAACTCGCACAACTCCCTGTTCGAGGAAGTCGCGAAGTTCCGGGCCGGTCGCCGCATCTATTCGACCGTGATGGACGAGTGGTACGGCGCGGAGTCCGAGAAGTCGAAACAGCTCAAGTTCCACACGCAGACGGCCGGGCAGTCGCTCACCGCACAACAGCCCCTGAACAACATCGTCCGCGTGACGATTCAGGCGCTCGCGGGCGTCCTCGGCGGCACCCAGAGCCTCCACACGAACAGCTTCGACGAGGCGCTCGCGCTCCCGAGCGAGCAGTCCGTCCGCGTCGCCCTGCGAACCCAGCAGATAATCGCGGAGGAGAGCGGTGCGGCGGACATCATCGACCCGCTCGGCGGCAGTTTCGCCGTCGAATCCCTCACTGAGGAAGTCGAGGAGAAGACGATGGCCTACATCGAGGAAATCAAGGAGATGGGCGACGGTTCGGTGAGAGACGGCGTGCTCGAAGGCATCGACCGCGGCTACTTCCACCGCGAGATTCAGGAGGCGTCCTACGAGTACCAAGAGCGCGTCGAGGACGGCGAGGAAATCGTCGTCGGCGTCAACAAGTACGACATCGAGGAGGACACCAAACCGGAAATCCTGAAGGTGGACGAGGAGACCCAAGAACGCCAACTCGCTCGACTGGCCGAGGTCAAGGAAGAGCGCGACGACGAGGCGGTCGAAGCGGCTCTCGACGACCTGCAGACGGCTATCGACGAGGACGAGAACGTCATGCCCGCAATCGTGGACGCGGTGAAGGCGTACGCGACCATGGGCGAAATCATGGACGTGTTCGAGGCCGAACACGGCACGTATCAGGAGAAGATAGGACTGGCCTGACGACCGGAGAAGATTGAACTGGCCTGACGAGTAGCGTCGATGGGACCGAATTCACGGTTTTCATTTTCCCAACCGTCGTGTGAGAAGTATGAGCGCAGACGAGCTTCGAGCGCCGATTATCGGACTGCAGTGTACGCTGCTCGCCATCTTTCTCGTGATAGTCGTTCCACACACGCCGTGGGTACTCCTCGCCTTCCTCCTCGTTGCCGTCGGGACGCTGTTCACCGTCGGGTGGGCAGTAGCGCCGACGAACTCCGACACGCGATAGGTATCGAAGACATCCAGCGGAGCGATTTTATTCGTCGAGTGCGATAGCTCGAACCCATGGAAGTGGCTATTCTCACCGTCGGCGACGAAATTCTCGCGGGCGACACGGTGAACACGAACGCGACGTGGTTAGCGACGGAAATCCACGACCGGGGCGGGTCGGTTCGGAGAATCATGACCGTCCCCGACGAGAAGGGAATAATCGAAAACACGGTTCGAGAGTGGAACGAGTCGTTCGATGCGGTCATCGTGACCGGTGGACTCGGTGGGACGCCGGACGACGTGACGATGGACGCGGTGGCGTCCGCGCTCGACCGGGAACAGGCCGTCGATACGGACGTCCGGGAGCGTCTCGAAGTGAAGGCGCGCCGGTTCGCGGAGGAGAACCCCGAGTTGACCGACGAGTACGACCTCGATTTGGACCTCGACGAGGCCGCGACGCTGCCCGCGGGAGGGAGGCCCCTGCTCACGGACGTCGGGTGGGCCCCGGGTTGTGCGGTCGAGGGCGTCTACGTCCTTCCCGGCATTCCCCGCGAGATGAAGGCCATGTTCGAACTCGTCGCGGACGAGTTCGGCGGGGAAGTCGTCTCGGAGACGATGTACACACCGGCACCCGAGGGCGCACTCGGCGACGTTCTCGAAACGGTCAGGGAGCGCTTCGACGTGGCCGTCGGAAGTTATCCGGGACGCGACGACGACCCGGGCCGATTGAAGGTCACATCGACCGACGCCGAAGCGGTCGCCGCCGCGACGACGTGGTTGCGCGATAACGTCGAGGAAGTGACACCGGATGCGGCGGGCAAACGACGCGCCGAGTGAGCGGACCGAACCGGGTGCGAGATGGACGGTGAAACCGGGCGAAACGACGGGGGTCGAAGGGGGTAGTTTTCATCCCGATTCTGTCGATGGATTTCAACTTCGATTCTCGAAATGGTCGGCGAACATAGCATATCTTTATGCACCTCGTAAAAGCATGCTAGCATGGATATATGACAGACGATACCGTGGAACTCGAAGCGCGGCTCGAAGAGGCAGAATCGTTTGAGCCACCGGAATCGTTCGTCGAGCAGGCGAACGTATCGGACCCCGAGATTTACGACGAGTTCGAGGACAACTGGCCGGAGTGCTGGGAGCGGGCGGCCGACCTGCTCGATTGGTACGAGGACTACGACACCGTGCTGGAAGACGACGACGCGCCGTTTTACAAGTGGTTCACCGGCGGGTCGCTGAACGCATCGTATAACTGTCTCGACCGACACCTCGACGACCGAGGGGACGAGGTTGCCATCGAATGGATCGGCGAACTCGGCGAGACGCGGACGTTCACGTACGAGGAACTCCACCGCAAGGTAAACGAGTTCGCGGCCGCACTCCGCGAGATGGGCGTCGGCGAGGACGACGTGGTGACGATGTACCTGCCGATGATACCGGAACTGCCCATCGCCATGCTGGCGTGTGCGCGCATCGGCGCCCCCACAGCGTCGTTTTCGCCGGGTTCTCGGCCGACGCGCTCGCCACGCGGATGGAGAGCGCGGTGTCCGAGTACCTCATCACCTGTGACGGGTACTATCGGCGCGGCGACCCGCTCCATCACAAGGAGAAGGCGGACAAAGGTGTCTCGCAAGTCGACCACGACGTGGAGACCGTCGTCGTGGACCGACTCGGCGACGAGTACGACCACCCGATGGGTGCCGACGAACACGACTACGCCGACCTCGTGGCTGAACAGGAGGGTGCGGAGGTCGAACCCGTCGAGCGCGACGCCGAAGACATGCTGTTCCTGATGTACACCTCGGGAACGACGGGCGAGCCGAAAGGCGTCAAACACACCACGGCGGGCTATCTGTCCTACGTATCGTGGACTTCGCATGCCGTCCTCGACATCAAACCCGAGGACACCTACTGGTGTGCCGCCGACATCGGATGGATTACGGGTCACTCCTACATCGTCTACGGTCCGCTTTCGCTCGGGACGACCAGCGTGATGTACGAGGGAACCCCCGACTATCCCGAGAAGGACCGCCTCTGGGAAATCGTCGAGGATTACGAGGTGGACATCTACTACACCGCGCCGACGGCGATTCGGGCGTACATGAAGTGGGGGTCGGAGTATCCCGACAAACACGACCTCTCCAGTCTTCGACTGATGGGAACGGTCGGCGAACCCATCAACCCGCGGGCGTGGAAGTGGTACTACAAACACATCGGCCACGAGAACTGCCCAATCGTGGACACGTGGTGGCAGACCGAGACGGGCGGCATGATGGTCACGACGCTTCCGGCCATCGGTACGATGAAACCCGGCAGCGCCGGGCCGCCGCTTCCGGGTATCGACGCGCAAATAGTGGACACGCAGGGCGAACCGGTCGAGGCGGGACGCGCGGGCTACCTCACGGTACAGAAGCCGTGGCCGGGAATGCTCCGTACCGTCTACAAGAACGACGACCGCTACATCAGCGAGTACTGGACCGAGTACTCCGACCCCGACGCGGACGAGTGGGTGTACTTCCCGGAGGACGGCGCGAAGTTGGACGAGGACGGATTCATCACCGTTCTCGGCCGCGTGGACGACGTTCTCAACGTCTCCGGGCACCGTCTCGGAACGATGGAGATCGAGAGCGCCATCGTCGGCGTGAAGGGCGTCGCCGAAGCGGCCGTGGTCGGCGGCCACCACGACGTGAAGGGCGAGGCGGTCTACGCCTACGTCATCACCGAGGAAGGTTACGAGGGCGACGAGGAACTGTACGACCGTATCGTGGAGGGCGTCGAGGACGGCATCGGACCCATCGCCCGTCCCGAGGACATAATCTTCACACCCGAACTGCCGAAGACGCGCTCGGGCAAAATCATGCGGCGCTTGTTGGAGGACATCGCCAACGAGGACGAACTGGGTGATACGTCGACGCTCCGCAACCCGGATGTCGTCGAGGATATTCAGGAGAAAGTTCAAAAGGATTAACGATAGATATCTTTTCTTAATTTCTTTTCACTTTTAGTAATATTTTCTCCATAGGAAAATATTATATGTGGATGCCCGGTAACAACCACGAGGAGAGTATAACGAATGTCGATTGAAAATGGGACACAGGCAACGGGCTACGGGGAAATTGATGAGCGATTACGTAGAGTAGACACGCTGTGGGGGGAAAAATAGATGCCCGCAGATACGAGAACCGGAAACCCGGCACCGCTCGGACTCGTCGGCTTCGGGCTGACGACCGTGCTGTTGAGCATGATAAACGCAAAACTGCTCCCCGCGGAGGGGGAATTCGTCGTTGTCCCGCTCGCGTTCGCGTTCGGCGGGACGATTCAGCTGATGGCGGGAATGCTCGAGTACCGCGAGGGGAACACGTTCGGTACCGTCGCGTTCACCAGCTACGGCGCGTTCTGGTGGTGGTTCGGTCTGCTCGTCATCTTCACCGAGACCGGGTGGATTCCCCTCAACGTTCCCACCCTCGGGATGGCGCTCATCCTCTGGGGCGTCTTCACGACGTACATGTGGGTCGCCACGTTCAAGCTGAACTGGGCGCTCTGGAGCGTGTTCCTCCTGCTATCGATCACGTTCTACTTGCTCGGCTTCGGCGACTTCCTCGACATCGGTTGGCTGGGCGTCGCCGGTGGTTGGGTCGGCATCCTCACCGGTCTCGACGCGATGTTCGTCAGCTTCGCCGAGGTGGTCAACTGGGCGTACGACAAGGAAGTCGTGCCGCTAGGAAGCACACCCATCGGATCGAGCTCGGGTCAGCAGACACAGCCCGCGGATTGAACGATCGAGCTCGCTTTTAAGAGAACGGGAGACACCGAAGCGCGATTCTGCGAAGTATATATTTTCGAACAGTAATTCGATGCTGATGCAAGTCAGACATAACTGTTACCGTAGTGGTGGAAATATATACTCTCCCCCTGTCGGCATTTATTATGCGACCCATCTGGGCTGGAATAATACGTTAACTATTATTATGGATTGATTGGTGAGTGTTAGTATGGCACACGTCAAAGATGGGCTAACTCGTCGAGATGTCGTTAAGGTCGCGGGAGCGGCTGGAACAACTGGTATCGCGGGTCTGACTGGCTGTTTGAGCGACGACGGTGGCAGTGGTGACGGCGGTGGCGGTGGGGGTAATGAGGATTACCCGGCACTGGGCAACTATCCCGTCGAGGGGGACAAAGTAACGCTCGGATTCAACGTTCCGCAGTCCGGACCCTATGCTTCGGAGGGGAAGGACGAGCTTCGGGCGTACAAGTTGGCGGTAAAGCACCTGAACAACGGCGGCGGGTGGGTCGATAGCTGGGACGACCTGTCGGGCGACGGCGTTCTCGACAAACAGGTCGATTACGTGACCGGCGACACCGGGACCGACTCCGACCAAGCCCGCAAGCAAGCTTCGCGAATGATAAGCCGGGACGACGTCATGATGGTCTCCGGTGGCTCGTCGAGTGCCGTGGCCATCGCCGTCCAAGGTCTCTGCCAAAAGGAGAAAGTGATGTTCATGGCCTGCCTCACCCACTCCAACGATACGACGGGGAAGGACTGTGCTCGATACGGCTTTCGTGAAATGTTCAACGCCTACATGACGGGGCAGGCACTCGCACCCGTGGTGACAGAAGAGTACGGGAAGGACCTCAAGTTCTATCAACTGTACGCCGACTACAGTTGGGGGAAAACCCAGCAGGCATCGATGAAGAAGTTCTTCGAGGAGGCGGGGTGGTCGCAAGTCAAAAGCGTGGCCACGCCACTGGGAACCAAGGATTTCTCCTCGTATCTCTCGGAGGCGGCCAACTCCGGAGCTGATGCCCTGTTCTTGAATCACTACGGGCTGGACGGAGCGAACTCCCTGAAGGGGGCGATACAAGCGGGGTTGGACCAAAATATGGAAATCGTGATGCCCCTCTACAACCGCCCGATGGCGCAAGCCGCGGGCGGCGCAATCGATGGCATCTACGGTACCGTCGCATGGGACTCACAGATCGACAACGAACCCTCCAACTCGTTCACGAAGTTCTTCGGGGAGGAGTACAACGGACGGGTTCCGTCGGGTCCGGCACAGCTCGCCTACGCCCAAACACTCCAGTACGCAGCGGCGGCCGAGCGAGCCGAGACATTCTATCCGCCAGAGGTCATCAAGCAGCTCGAAGACTACGAGTACAGCAACCTCGGGATGGAACAGGAGACGATGCGCAAGTGTGATCACCAGGCCCAGCGCGCGGTACCGGTCGTGAAAGGACTGCCGAAATCGGAGCAGAAGTCCGGGAAGTATTTCGAAATCGTCCAGATCACCTCCCGCGACCAACTCGGTTACGAGTGCGGACAGGGTCCGGCCTCGAAGTGTGAGCTCGGTTCCTACAAATAATCGATTTGGTCACGATGCACTCCGACGTTTCCGTTCGGTAGCGCGTGACCACACTGATAGAGAATGACTACCATTGATGATACAAACTACAGACACATGATATCTAAACACGGCGGGGAGGGGTAGACGTGAGTATCGTTTCACAACTAGCGACGATCTTACTAAACGGGCTTCAGCAGGGAGCCATTTACGTGTTGGTCGCCATCGGGCTGTCGATAATTCTCGGCACGCTGAAGTTCGTCAACTTCGCTCACGGGGCGTTGTACCTCATCGGGACGTATCTCGGACTCCTCATCACGCTCAACATCAGCATCGCTGACGGAAAACTCGCCGAATGGGGGTTCGGACAGGTCGGTCTCGGTTGGGGATTTCTCCCCGCACTCGTTATCGTTCCGATAGTCGTCTTCGGGGTCGGATTGCTGATGGAACGGTTCGTCGCCAGACCGTTCTACGACCGTCCCGACACCGACCAAATCCTGCTCACTTTCGGCCTTGCCATCGTCGTGCAAGAAGCCTTCAAAATCCTGTTCGGCGGCCAGAGTTACAATTTCGCTCGACCCGCCCAGTTTACCGGCCCTGTTTCGCTCCCACTGGTGGGAACCATCGGAATCTGGCGTCTCTACGTCATCGCCATCACCGCCGTACTGGTCGCGCTCGTGTACTTGCTCATCGAGTACACCGACTTCGGCCTCGTCGTCCGTGCGGGCACCCGTGACGCCGAGATGGTTCGCCTCCTCGGCGTGAAAATCACCCGTCCATATCTCATGGTGTTCGGGGTCGGCGCGGCGCTCGCGGGCATCGCCGGTGTGGTCGGCGGGACGCTCTACGCGGTGAACCCGAACATCGGGATGGAAGTGCTCGTCCCGTCTTTCCTCGTCGTCGTCATCGGCGGCGTGGGAAGTATTCGGGGTGCGGTCGTCGGCGGAATTCTCATCGGACTCACCCTTTCGTCGTTGGTCGCGGTCGCACCGCAGTGGTCACAGGTCGGCATCTACGTGCTCGCCGCCATCATTCTGCTGGCGCGGCCACAAGGTCTGCTCGGTAGCGAGGAGGTTGCATCATGAACGACGAAACGTCCGAGCGGACGACCGAAGACGGCCCCTCGCTGATCGAATCGGACGTCGCTTCGACGCTGGACCGATTCGGCAGCAGCGAACGCTCCATCGTCGGCCTTACCGTACTCGCCGTCGCCGTTTTCCCGTGGCTGTTCGTCCGTGCGCCGGTCATCAGCGGCCTCTTTCGGGGCTATCAGTCGCTGGCGTCGCTCATCCTCATCTGGGGAATCTTCGCGCTCGGGTTCAACCTGCTCCTCGGGTACACGGGGCTGCTGTCGTTCGGTCACGCCGCCTTCTGGGGCGGTGCGGCCTACGCTGCCGGAATCTTCAGCGCCAGCGTAAGCGGCAGTCCGGTGCTCATGGTGCTGTTCGGAACCCTGTTCGCCGTGCTGTTGGCGTGGATACTCGGCTTCGTTTCGCTGCGGCGCGGTGGCATCTATTTCTCCATCCTGACGCTTGCATTCGGCCAGATGGCCTACTATCTTGCCCTCTCGCCGCTTCAAGGATTGACGAACGGGGAAAACGGGTTCACCGACGTGAACGTGGGGAATCTCTTCGGATTCCTCGATGCGTTCTCTGCGTTCGAGTCGATTCCACTCGGTACGCCGGTCCCACTGCTCGGCGACTGGCTCTACGTGTTCGTCGGGGCTATCACCGTCCTCTGCGTAGCCGCCATCGTCCGAATCCTTCATTCGCCGTACGGGCTCGTGTTCAAGGCGATTCGGGAGAACGAGCAACGCGCATCGTTCGTCGGATTGAACGTCTGGCGCTACAAGCTGATGGCGTTCATCCTCTCGGGCGCGTTCGCCGGTGTCGCCGGGAGCCTCTTCGTCGTTCACGGCTCGTACGTTCCCGTCGAATCGCTGTACTGGACGACGAGCGGTGAAATCGTCGTCATGACCGTCCTCGGCGGCGTCGGGTCGATGGTCGGCCCGATGCTCGGTGCCGGGCTTTATCTCTACGTGGAGAACGTCGTAAGCGGCAATCCCGCAATTCAGCCGTACTGGCACCTCATCCTCGGGCTCATCTTTGTCGCTGTTATCGCTCTCTTCCCCGAGGGAATCTGGGGTATCGTAGGGCGGGTCCGTGACGTGGTTTCGGGACCCGCGACCGACGCCGAACCGGAGGGTGACAACTGATGGCGCTCTTGGATACCAGCGGACTCACCAAGGAGTTCGGGGGTCTCGTCGCCGTCGACGACGTGAACATCGAAATTCACGAAAACGAGAGCGTCAGCGTCATCGGCCCGAACGGAGCGGGAAAGTCCACGCTCATCAACCTCATCACGCGGATGCTCGACCCGACGACGGGCGATATTCGGTTCAAAGGCGAGTCGATAACCGGCCTCGAACCCCACGAGGTCGTTCAGTCCGGAATCAGTAAATCGTTCCAAACCGCGTCCATCTTCCCCGACCTGACCGTCGAGGAGAACGCCCGTATCGCCGCTCTCGCCGCCGAACACGGGTCGTTCAGGTTCAATTTCCTCCGTCACCAGCGACGGTATTCCGAGGTTGACAAGCTGACCCGCCGGACGTTGGATTCGGTCGGGTTACTCGGTCAACGGGAGGCTCCCGCCGCGGACCTGCCGTACGGGGACAAACGCCGCCTCGAAATCGGCATCGCGCTGGCGAGCGAACCCGACCTCCTGTTGATGGACGAACCCACGGCCGGGATGTCGCCCGAGGAGACACACGCCACCGTGGACCTCATCGAGCGCGTCAAGGAGGAACTCGGTCTCACCATCCTGCTGGTCGAACACGACATGGAAATCGTGTTCAACGTCTCCGACCGTATCATCGTGCTGAACCGTGGACGCGTCATCACGCAAGGGACGCCCGACGAAGTTCAGGGCCACCCGGAGGTTCAGGAGGCGTATCTCGGAGGTGTCGAGCTATGAGTCTGCTCAGCCTCGAAGACGTGAACGCCTACTACGGAGAAAGCCACATCTTGCGGGATGTGACCATGCGAGTCGAGGAAGGTGAGGTGTGTGCGCTCCTCGGACGCAACGGTGCGGGCAAGACGACGACGCTCCGGAGCATCGCTGGCGCACGTCCGCCTGACGTGCGCGGCGGGGCGGTTCGATTCAGGGACGAGGACATCACCAAGATGGAACCGGAGGACATCTCCACACGAGGCATTTCGCTCGTTCCCGAAGAACGTCGCGTATTCCCCAACCTCTCCGTCGAGGAGAACCTCCACCTCGCGGAGGTCGTTCACAACAAGTCGAACACGGTCGGACGGTCGATACCGCAGGTCGAACACGTCGGCATGACGACCGAAGACGTGTACGACGAGTTCGAGCGCCTACGGGAACGACAGACCCAGAAAGCCGGAACGCTGTCCGGCGGCGAACAGCAGATGCTCGCCATCGCGCGGGCGCTGAAACAGAACACCGACCTGTTGATGTTGGACGAACCGTACGAGGGGTTGGCGCCGCAGATAATCGCCAACGTGGAAGACGCCATTCGACGCATCAGCGAGACAGGAACGACCATCCTGCTGGTCGAACAAAACGCGGCGGCCGCTATCAAACTCGCCGACCGATGCTACGTCGTAGACCAAGGGAAGATCGTTTTCGACGGAACCGCGGCCGAACTCCGCGGCGACGACGAAACGAGGGAGCGATACCTTGGTGTCTGAAACCAGTAGTCCGGATGCGCTGTTCGACGTCCTCGTCGATGAGGGCGTAGTTATCGAGAACGGCACCGTCGCGCTGACGGACGACTTTGAGCACCGCTGGTCGATATATTACGACACCTACGCGAGCATCACGCCCGAGGCGTTCGCGGAGAGCATCGCCGAGACGTTCCACATCTCACGTGACGAGGCTCTCGATAGCGGCGTAACTCGTGCTGGATTCAGCTACTACCTCGCGCTCCGTGCCCATTTGGACGGGGAGTACACGGAAGCGGAACTGGGACGGATGTCCGAAATGGTCGCCGAAGTCGGCCCGTCGTCGCCGGTTCCCGACGGTGTGAACCACCTCACCGACGAGACGTATCGGGACTTCCTGGAAACGCATCCCGCCTGCATCGTCTCGGTCTGGAAACGAGACTGCGAACCGTGCGAGGCCGTCGCCGCCAAACTACCCGAACTCCGGGCAGGAATCCCCGACGACGTAGCGTTCGCCGGTATCGACGGAGACGACGTTGTGGCGTTCCGACGCGAATTTGAGGTGACGGAGGTCCCATCGTTCCTCTGCTTCCGGGACGGTGAGTGCCGAGAGACGGTAACGGGAGCCATCGGAACCGACGCGTTGGTAGAGTCGCTCCGGGAAGTGTACGACTGAGAGGTCACTGTTCCGAATGCCGGTCGTCTACGACGCATCCGCTCACCCGTTCAACTGTTTTCGTAACGGTTCGCCCTCGCCGTCTACCGTTGACCCTCGCCTGCGACGAGTACGGGACGCTTCGCGGTCAGGATGACCGACTGAGCGACGCTGCCGAACAGGGCTTTTCCTGCTGGTGAGCGTTTACGTCCACCAACGCAGATACAATCGACATCACGATCTTCGGCGACATCGAGGATTGTGTCCGCCGGGTTTCCGCTCGCTTCGACGATGTCGGTCTCGACCCTGGCGGCTTCGAGGGCATCCTTCGCTCGTCGGACGCCCGTTATCTGTGGTGCAGAGGCACCACTCGGATTGTCGGTAAAGGAATGGAGAAGCGTAACCTGTACGTCGGCCTTCGCCTCGGAGAGGTCGATGATAGCATTCGCCTGCGCCACCGCGCGCGATTCGGTCTCGTCCACCGCGAGTAGGACGTGATACATGGTAACAAGTCAAAGGCAACCGTCTTATCCCTTGGGGTGCGCCTCATCGTATCGCTCGGAGACGAACACGACCAGCGAGAGCAAGATACCGAGGAATAGGCCGATGGTCACCATTCCGAAGATAGCGAGGTCAACCGGCGTCGGCTGTAACTGGATGATGCCGAACAGTTTGACGGGGCGCATGTCCTCCGGACCGAACGCGCCGAGGAGGACGCCCACGAACCCCGCGAACGACACGATGAGGACGTACAGGCCGACCACGAGCGAGCGACCGCGAAGTCGAGATGGCACGAGAAACCCTTTCGACAGGGCAAGGATTAGCCTTTTCATCCACAGGCGCTAAGTCCGAGTATGTCCGAAAAAGAACTGCTCCTGCTCGTCCTCTCCGGCATCGTCGTTCTGATGTTCGTAATGGGTATCGTGCTCGCGTCGACGTAGCTACTTCGTTTTCTACGACCGAAAAAAGTCGACCGACCGCCGTCAGAAGTCTACTCGTCAGAGGGTTCTTCGCCGCCGTCGGTGAGAGCGGTTTCCTGCTTCTTTGCGAACCAGTCCCACTCCTTCGTGAGCATTCCGTCCTCGCCGAGGTTCCACGGGTCGGCGGGGGCCGGTGGGCCTTCGAGCCACGATTGGGCGATGTTCCAGACGAAGATGAACTGGCCGATGCCGAGGATGAACGCGCCTGCCGTGGCGACCTGATGCCACGTCGTGAACTGCGGCAGGTAGGTCGCGTACCGGCGGGGCATGCCGCCGTAACCGAGGAACAGCATGGCGAAGAACGTCACGTTCGTTCCGATCATCGTCAGCCAGAAGTGTGCGTGGGCGAGCGACTTCTGGTACATCTTACCGGTGTAAATCGGGAACCAGTAATAGAAGCCTGCGAAGGCTCCCACGGCGATGGCACCCATCACCATGTAGTGGAAGTGACCGACGACGTAGTAGGTGTCGTGGAGCACGAGGTCGAGCGGAATCGACCCGAGGAAGACGCCCGTCACGCCTCCGATGATGAAGTTGGAGACGAAGCCGATACAGAACAGCATCGGCGCGGTCAACCGGAGCCGACCGTTCCACATCGTCGTAATCCAGTTGAACGTCTTGACTGCGCTCGGTATCGCGATTGCCATCGTCACCGCCATGAAGCTCGCACGAATGCGCGGGTCGATACCCGTTGCGAACATGTGGTGGGCCCACACACCGAACGAGAGGACGCCGATGGCGAGCGTCGAGTAGACGACGAACTTGAACCCGAACAGCTTCCGGCCCGCGAACTTCGGCAGGATGAGACTGACGAGTCCCATCGGCGGCAGGATGAGTATGTACACCTCCGGGTGCCCGAAGAACCAGAAGAGGTGTTGCCACATGACCGGTCCGCCACCGTTCGCCGCGAAGAACGTGGTTCCGAAGTTACGGTCGAGCAGGAGCATGATGAGCGCGCTGCCGAGCAGCGGGAACGCGAACAGGATGAGGCCCGACTGCGTGAGGATGGTCCACGAGAAGATGTCGAGGTCCGGCCATCCGACGTCCTCGCCGCGCTCGCTGAAGATGGTGGCGATGAAGTTGATGGCACCCATGGTGGCGCTGACACCGGAGAGGTGCAGGCCGAGCAGCATCATGTCCGTCGCCGGGCTGACCTGTGCCTGACAGCTCGCGCCCGCCGCTGCGGCGGACGGGCCACAGGACGAGAGCGGCGTGTACATCGTCCAGCTCGTCTGTGCCGGTTCGATACCGGCGAACATGAAGAGCGGGAAGCCGATCCAGATGAGGATTGCCGCGGGCGGTAGCAGCCAGAAGGCGATGGCGTTGATGCGCGGGAACGCCATGTCGTCCGCGCCGATGAGGAGCGGGATGAAGTAGTTCGAGAACGCCGCCAGGACGGGCGTCCCGAACAGGAACAGCATCGTGATGCCGTGCGTCGTTAGCAGGCTGTTGTACAGGTTTGCGTTGAATAGGTCCGCGTTCGGCGTCAACAGTTCCGTCCGCATGAGGAGCACCGCGATGCCACCCCACGCGAAGGAGATGAGGCCGAATGTCCCGTACAGGATGCCGATGTCCTTGTGGTCTACCGTCGTAAACCAACGAATGATTCCGGCAGGCTTCTCGTTATGCGCCTGCCCGGTCGATTCTGCGTACCCGTAGCCCCCGCTGCTGAGAGGTGTATAAGACCGCCAGTCCTCGATCCGTGCGAGGAACGAAGCGACCGCCAGCAAAAACACTCCCATGACTACGGTGAGAGCTATCTGCCCAGTAGCTGCCATAGAGGAGCGTGTGAACTACAAGGTAAAGAAAGGTTAGGTTCCGCCCGTGGCCTCGATTTTCAGTGCCGCGATATACGTTAACAGGGCGAGGAGCGCGAACGGGACGATGACGAGGCCCAAGCTGACGGCTCCGACGAGGGTGCTACCGCCCCACGCACTGAATCCGACGAAGAGTATCAGGAAGAACGCCAGAATCCCGAGCGGGATTATGTTGACGGTGAGGTCGAGGAGTGTTTCTTTGTCGAAGACACTTTCTGCCATGATACCTGAACGTAGCGAACACGAGGTAAAATAGGTTAGTGGTTCGTGTTCGGCCGTCGGCCCGTCTCAGATGGGTTCCGGTTGCCAGAGCGACCCCGCGATGCCCCCGATGAGGAGGACGCCCGCGCCGATGAGAATCGCCGTCCCACGAAGCTGGACGGACCCCTGTGTCGTCTGCCAGATGACGCCACCGATGACGAACGACACGACGGATGCGGCGACGAGCGCCTTCCACGGGTCGCTGATGTACTCCGACTCGCGGAGAATGCCGACGATGCTACCGACGAACATCAACATGCCACCGACGGCGATGGGAAAGAGGAAGTTCGCCATCACGATACCGGTCTCGAACAGCGCGAGACCGAACGCGACGAACAGCGGCCACGGACTGGATTTTCGGTACTGATCGGAAAGTCCCGGTTGCTCGTCCATGCACGTGGGTTCGGGCTTCAGTGCTTTCACGGTTGCGTCTTTATCGTCGTCGGCTTCATGGTCGTCAGCGGCTCAGTCCCCGCCCACGGCATCGACGTGTTCGCCGGGCGCGGGTTCGGTGCTGTAGAGGACCGCGAAGACGGCCGACGAGACGATGATGAACCCCGACGCCGCCCAGAACGCGACGAAAACGCTCGTCGCGTCCCAAATCGCGCCGATGAACACGGGACCGCCGACCTGCCCGACCTTCCAGGCGATGGAGCGAAGCGAGAGGCTGGAGCCGACGGCCTCGAACTGCTCCCCTCCTCGACGAACAGCGCCATGCTCGCGGGAGACGGAGACTGTCGCCGACACCGAGCACAGCGTAG
Organism: Haladaptatus sp. W1; assembly: GCF_001723155.1. NCBI lineage: Archaea > Methanobacteriati > Methanobacteriota > Halobacteria > Halobacteriales > Haladaptataceae > Haladaptatus > Haladaptatus sp. W1. Next base: position 19,554 of record NZ_MEIH01000376.1, on the reverse strand, counting down.
GCCGCAAAGAGGACGAAAAACGCCCCGGAAGCGCCATCTCGGCGCCGAACGCGGAGACGGTCATCCCCGGAATGTAGTCCTTTGCCAGTCCCGCGAACGGGATGAGTGCCGTCCCGAGCGCGTACACGAGCGCCCCCGCGAGAATGAATTTGTATTTCTCCCCGACGCGGTCGGTCCAGTCGCCGACTTTGCCCTGCGTGAGCGACTTCGTTAGCTTTCCACCCGCCATGATGCCGCCGACGACGAAGGGATTGATGTCGAACTGCGTGTAGGCGTAGATGGGGAGGAAGGTGATGACGGCCATCTTCCCGACGCTGAACGAGAGGCGGAAGAACACGAGCGCCTTGATGGCCGACCGCCCGAGGAGGGTTTCGAACGTTTCCCGACTGCTCGCATCCTCCGGGTCCGTCCGCCCGCCGGGGTTGTCTCGGAGAAAGAAGAACACGGCGAGAAATGCGCCGATGGTGATGAGGCTCAGTGCGGCGTAGGTGGTCTCGAAGCCGTACAGGTACAACAGCAGTCCGCCGAAGATATCGCCGAACAGGCTGGAGAACGCGCCGACCTGATTGTACGTCCCGATCCAGAGCCCGCGGGACCCGTCGTCGCTGATCTCGCCGACGACGGTCGTTCCGGTCAGCCAGAGGATGCTCGCGGCGGTGCCCTGCAGCACGCGCATCAGGATGACGTGTTCGACCGTCTCGACGAAGCTGAAGCCGACGAAGACGAGGACGTTGAGGAACAGTCCGAAGAGCAGGATGCGCTTGGAGTCGCGGATGTCGATGTACCGCCCGAGCGGGAGCACGATGAGGAGTTGTACCACCGCGAACGCGGCTCCGAACAGCCCTTCGACGGTGCTCGTCGTGTGGAACATGTCGGCGTACAGCGCCAGTGCGATGAGAATGGTCGAATACGCCTGACTCCGGGCGAATGCGGTTCCCGCCAATGCGATGAACTCGCGGTTTCGAAACAGGCGAAGCGACCCGCCACTCGTCTCTCCCGACACAGTTACGAATCGAAATGGTGGGCGAAGTATAAGAATCTCTGCCTTGGTTCGGTGAATTGCCGAAAGAGTAGACGACGGTTACTCTTCGAGCGCGTCCGCGATGCGCTGGAGCTGTCGCGTGGCGTCACGAACTTCGTCCCGAAGTTGCCGCACCTCACGAACGAGGTCTTCGTCGCTTCCGCTCTCGCTTCCACGACTGGCACCCATACCGCCGGGGCCGCCGCCCATCATGCCGCCCATCATCTGTGCGAACGGGTTACCGCCCATTCCACCGGGGCCGCCGCCGCCCATCGCCTCCTTCAGGCGCTCGTCCCGGTCTTCATCGCCCTCTTTCGCGCGTTTCTCTCGGATTTCCTCGACGCGCTCTTGGAATGTCTTTTCCTCCTCGTCTCCGTTGTCGTTGGCTTCCTCGTCTGCCATACCCTCCCGTTCTGTCGCACGACCGAAAAGGGTTGTGTCCCGTGGAAGAGGCTGTTGGCGAGGCGTGGTCCCGCCGCCGTTCGGCGAGCAGACACGGTGTTCGCGTCGAACGAGTGCTTATCCCGGTGAAGCCGTCGTTACCGTCGGGTCGTGGTCGGCGAAAGGTTCACATCCCGTTGCGTGACCGCGAGCAACCGAGGAGAACTCCGACCATCACCGAACTGTGTTCCCGTTACACTGGGTGAACGATGGAAACGGTTGGCAGGGTTGAGATTCGTCCGTCACGATACGGAAAACGAGTTCGATGTCTCGGGGAACAGTCGGTTCGGTGCTCGCCAGCCTGCCCGAGCGTCGCAACCGGTACGTCCTCTACTCGCTCGCCTGCCACGCCGAAACCGCGCCGATAGAACTGGAAGTCCTCGTCAGGGATGTCGCGGCGTGGGAACGGAACGAAACCACCGCGTCAGTTTCCGACGACGCGTTCGAGACGGTCCTCGAAGACTTGTCACAGACGCGACTACCGACGCTCTCATACCGTGGCTTGGTCGAGTTCGACCCGCTGAGCGGGTTGGTCGGCCGCCCCTCGTATTCTACACTCGCAAACGTCCTCCTCGATTGGCTCGCCCGCATCGAACTCGCGTCCCGTTTCTGAACCCTTAAACGCGAGCAAGGACTTACGACGCATATGACCGAGGAGGAGGCCGCCCAAACGGTAGACGAAGAGCCAGCCGACGAGGAATCCCCGGCCGACGGAGACGCGACAGGGGACGAGACGCCGGACGAGGACGTTCTCGGGCCGGAAACCACGAGCCTCGTCGCGCGCGTCGCCGTCGAGGACGAGAGCCTCGCCGCCGACGTGGAAGACCGCCTTGTAGAACTCGAATCGGAGCGCCAGGAACTCGACGAGGAGGTAGACGACCTCGAAGCGCGCCTGCGGCGCAACCGCGCAGACTTCAAGAACTACAAGAAGCGCGCAAAAAAGCGCCAGAAACAGCTCGAAAAGCGCGCGACCGAGAACCTCATCGAACGACTCATCGACGTCCGGGACAACCTCCGCCGGGCGGTCGAAGACGAACACGAGGACGTCGAAAGCTTGCGCGAGGGCGTGGAACTCACCCTGCGCGAACTCGACCGCGTGTTCGAGGACGAGAACGTCTCGCAAATCCACCCGGAGTCCGGCGAGGAAGTGGACCCGAAACGCCACGAGGTGATGCTTCGCGTCGAGAGCGACCACCCGGAGGACACCATCGCCGACGTGTACCAACCCGGCTACGAGATGGCCGATAAGGTTCTGCAAGCCGCGCAAGTCACCGTCAGCGACGGCAGCGGAGACGACGAGTAACGACCCGTCCTCACCAATTTTCCCGCTATCGACTGCGATTCGAATATCAACTGCGATTCGAAAACGAAACGGCGAGCGCGAGCGCCGGGCGCGGGATGGCGAGGAGCCGAACCACTCGATGGACCGTGCACGGCAGATAGTATATCGGTTCGATATAAAGCCCTCGAAGCGGAGAAACGATGAAAAAAGAAACCGACAGACAGCGGAGGGGTGGGGTTCGACGTACCCTCGTGACATCTAGTAACCTTTAACCGGCGCAAACGGGTAGGTTGCCCCAACAATGACGAGCAACAAGATACTGGGCATCGACCTCGGTACCACGAACAGCGCGTTCGCGGTCATGGAGGGTGGCGACCCGGAAATCATCGTCAACGGCGAGGGCGACCGGACCACGCCGTCCATCGTCGCGTTCTCCGACGACGGTGAGCGTCTGGTCGGGAAACCGGCGAAGAACCAGGCGGTTCAGAACCCGGAGAAGACGATTCAGTCCATCAAGCGGCACATGGGCGACGACGATTACACCGTCGAAATCGAGGACGAAGAGTACACGCCGGAGCAGATTTCGGCGATGATTCTCCAGAAAATCAAGCGCGACGCCGAGGAGTACCTCGGCGACGACATCGCCAAGGCGGTCATCACCGTTCCCGCGTACTTCAACGACAAGCAGCGACAGGCGACGAAGGACGCCGGTGAAATCGCTGGCTTCGACGTGGAACGCATCGTCAACGAACCGACGGCGGCGTCAATGGCGTACGGACTGGACGACGACACGGACCAGACCGTCCTCGTCTACGACCTCGGTGGCGGGACGTTCGACGTTTCCATCCTCGACCTCGGCGGCGGCGTCTACGAAGTGGTCGCCACGAACGGGGACAACGACCTCGGTGGCGACGACTGGGACCACGCCATCATCGACTACCTCGCCGACGACTTCGAGTCGAACCACGGCATCGACCTCCGCGACGACCGACAGGCGCTCCAGCGCCTGAAGGACGCGGCTGAAGAGGCGAAGATCGAACTGTCGAGCCGCAAGGAAACGGACATCAACCTCCCGTTCATCACGGCGACCGACAACGGCCCGGTGCACTTGGAAAACAGCCTGACCCGCGCCAAGTTCGAGTCCCTGACGAGCGACCTCATCGACCGCACGGTCGAACCGACCGAGCAGGCGCTGTCGGACGCGGGCTACGAGAAGAGCGACATCGACGAGGTTATCCTCGTCGGTGGGTCCACCCGCATGCCGCAGGTCGCCGAGAAGGTCGAGGAACTCACCGGACAGGAGCCGAAGAAGAACGTCAACCCCGACGAGGCCGTCGCGCTCGGCGCGGCGATTCAGGGCGGCGTCCTCTCCGGCGACGTGGACGACATCGTGTTGCTCGACGTGACGCCGCTCTCCCTCGGTATCGAGGTGAAGGGCGGCCTGTTCGAGCGCCTCATCGACAAGAACACGACAATCCCGACCGAGGAGTCGAAGGTGTTCACCACGGCGGCGGCCAACCAGACTTCGGTGCAGGTGCGCGTCTTCCAAGGTGAGCGCGAAATCGCGAACCAGAACGAACTGCTCGGCGAGTTCCACCTCGCGGGCATTCCGCCCGCGCCCGCCGGAACCCCGCAGATAGAGGTGTCGTTCAACATCGACGAGAACGGCATCGTCAACGTCTCCGCCGAGGACCACGGCTCCGGCAACAGCGAGGAGATCACCATCGAAGGCGGTGCCGGTCTCTCGGACGAGGAGATAGAGCAGATGCAGGAAGAGGCGGAACAGCACGCCGAGGAGGACAAGGAGCGCCGCGAACTCATCGAGGCGCGCAACGCCGCCGAAGGCGCCGTTCAGCGCGCCGAGACGCTCCTCGAAGAGAACGAGGAGAACATCGACGACGACCTCGAATCCGACATCCGCGACGAAATCGAGACGGTTCAGGAGACGCTCGAAGACGACGACGCGTCGAAGGAGGACCTCGAAGACGCGACCGAGAGCCTGAGCAAGTCGCTGCAGGAGATCGGCAAGCAGATGTACCAGCAACAGGAGCAAGCCCAGCAGGCCGGTGCCGCAGGCCCCGGTGGAATGGGCGGCGGCATGGGCGGCGGCCCGAACCCCGGCGCGGGCGCCGGTGCCGAAGACGGTGCTGACGACGCCGACGAGTACGTCGACGCCGACTTCGAGGATGTGGACGACGACGAAGCCGAAGACTGAGGGTAGCGCATCGAATCCCCGGACGCTCGTCGTTTTCGGGCGCGCCGACCGGTAGACGGACGATTCAAATACCATCCTACATTAGAAACGATAACTGATGAGCGAGGACTTCTACGACGTACTCGGTGTAAGTCGAGACGCCGACGAGGACGAAATCAAGAAGGCGTATCGAAAGAAAGCCGCCGAGTATCACCCGGACGTGAGCGACGAACCGGACGCCGAGGAGAAGTTCAAGAAGGTGAAAAAGGCGAAGGAAGTGCTCTCGGACGACGAGAAGCGGCGAGCCTACGACCAGATGGGTCACGACCGCTTCGAACAGGCCGAGAAACGCGGCGGCTTCGACGGCGGCCCCGGCGGTGCTGGCGGTGCCGGTCGCGGCAACCCGTTCGGCGGCGGCGGTGGCGGCGGCATGGGCGACATCTTCAACGAGTTCTTCGGTGGTGGCGGTGGCCGTCGCAACCCGAACCGCCCGCGCCAGGGGTCGAACCTCCGGACCAGCATGGAGATCGACCTCGAAGAGGCCTACGAGGGCGTGACGAAGCAGATTACGGTCCGCCGTCCCGAGCGTTGTGACGCCTGTGACGGGGAGGGCCACCCGCCGGGAGCGGACGTGAACACCTGCCCCGAGTGTAACGGACAGGGACAGGTCACGCAGGTCCAGCAGACGCCGTTCGGGCGCGTCCAACAGTCACAGACCTGTCCGCGCTGTAACGGCGACGGGCAACAATATTCGGAAACGTGTGACCAGTGCGGTGGCGACGGCATCGTCCAGCGCGAGGCGGCGCTGAAGGTGGACGTCCCGGCGGGCATCGCCGACGGCCAGACGCTCCAGATGGAGCGCGAGGGCGCGCCGGGCGAGAACGGCGGACCGAACGGCGACCTGCTCATCGAGGTGTCGGTGCGCGAGCATCCCGACTACGAGCGTGACGGGTCCGACCTGTTCTATCGGACGGCGCTCTCGTTCCCGCAGGTCGTGTTCGGCGACAAAATCGAGGTGCCGACGCTCGACGGCTCGGTCGAAATGGACGTGCCGGAGGGGACCCAAAGCGGCGAGACGTTCCGTCTCCGCGGCAAGGGAATGCCGCACCTCCGACGGCGGGGTAACGGCGACCTCTTCGTCAAGGTGCAGGTCGTCACGCCAGATTCGCTGAACGCCGAACAGCGCGAGGCACTGAAGGAGTTCGCGGAGGCGGGCGGCGAAGAGGTCACCGTCGAGAAGGGCTTTTTCGAGCGCATCAAGAGCAGTTTCTGAGCGGCTAGCCGAACAAGCTAAGCCGTTTTGGGATGATATATAGATACTCACACTCACTCGAATGACTGGTCCGAAACTCCCCCGTCGGCGGTTCGTACAGGCGCTCCTCGGAACGACGGCGTTCGTCGGCCTCGCGCGCGGGCAGGCCGCGACGTTCGAACTCGGTGGACAGCTATCCGGATGGTTGGGCCAATCGCCGCCCCCTATCGAAGGCAAGACGAATCCGACGCTTCAGATGAAGGCCGGAAAGGAGTACGTCATCGCGTGGGAGAACTTGGACGGCCACTCGCACAACATCGCCATCGGGGACGGGAAGGGAAACGTCCTCGAACGGACGGAGGTCGTGGACACGAGAGGGGAGAATCAGACCCTCGAATTCACGGCGACCCAGAAGATGAAGACGTACTTCTCGGAGTTCGACTCCGAGACGATGCGCGGCGAACTCGAAATCGTCCAGCCGACGACGACCCGGACCGCGAACAACACGACCGCTGGGAATCGAACCACGACGGGGACGACAACCACGGGAACGACGCCGACTACGACGGGGACGACATCTTCTTCGTCAACACCGTCCGCAACCACCGAGACGACGGAAACGGCGACGAACTCGTCCGAGGGGGCGGCCACCTCCACGACCGACGGCGGGGATTTGCCCGGATTCGGCTGGCTGGCCGCGCTCGGAAGCATCGCCGGTCTCGGCTACCTGCTCCGGCGCAGCGAGTGACGCGCACACGACGAGCGAAGCGAGTCGTGTGCAGTCTGTCGGTGACACAACTATCAGAGGTCAGCCAGTGACACAACCACCAGTCGCTAGCCCAGCCACCGAAAGACCTGCGGTCTTTCGAGCCATCACAATCGCCGCGCGACTGTGAGACACCGGAAAATCGGAGATTTCCCGGGCCGACGACTGAATGGTGCCGACCGACTCGCGGTACGAGTCGGTCGGCGAAATGAAGGAGGAGTGTATTCGTGAGCGAAGTCCTCGTGAGTGCAACGAACGAGGGCACGGAAGACGCGGTTTGTCTTCCCGTGCGAACGAATGGCTCGTCAGAGCGTTGATCTGACGGTGCTTTTGATGAACCGTTTACAGGAAGACTGACAGCGGGCGGCCGATTTGGCCGCCCGCTGGCTTTCGACCGTCGTAAAAGGTACCGTTACATCGGCAGGAAGAGTACTCCCGCGCTGATGATGAGACCGCTTCCGAGCAGGACGAGCACGCAGTAGCCCATGATGTCGCGGACGGAGAGACCGCTGATGGCGAGGAGCGGAATCGCCCAGAACGGCTGTATCATGTTCGTCCACGCGTCGCCCCACGCGGCGGCCATGGCGACGCGGGGGACGCTCGTCCCGCCGGCGTGAGCCGCCTTCACGAGGGTTTCGCCGACGACGGCCCACTCGCCGCCGCCGCTGGGCACAAAGACGTTAACGATACCCGCCGTGAGGAACGCGACGACGGGGAGCGTGCCGTCGGGCGAGAGGTGGACCATTCCCTGTGCGATTTGCGTTGCAAGGCTGGTCGATCCTTCCGGCGCGTAGCCCATGATGCCCATGATACCCGCGTAGAAGGGAAACTGGAGGATGATTCCCCAGACGTTCTCCACCCCTTCCTTCATCGCGCCGATGTACGCCGCGGGGGTGCCGTGGAGGGTGATGCCGAGGAAGAGGAAGGTGAAGTTGACGATGTTCAGGTTGAGGTTGTTCCACGGCATCGTCCCGTCGGCGATTCCGCGGCCGAAGTACCCGACGACGGCCAGCAACCCCGAGAGGCCGATGGCGTACGCGACGAACGAGGAGTGTTCGATTCGCTCCGCGACGGTCAGGTCGTCGCTCGTCGCCGACGGCGCGACGACGGCTTCGGCTTCCGTGCCGCCGTCGGTCGCGGTGTCGAGCTGGGCGGGGTCGATGGGGTGTTTCTTCTCGTCGCTCTCGGGGTACATCAGCAGGAACAGGAGCGGGAGGAAGACGAGACCGATGACGACGAAGATAGCGACGTTGGCGACCGTGAAGATGGTCTGGCCGGTCGAAATGGTCGAGTTCAGCACGCCGCTGGCGAGCAGGAAGTTATCGTCGCCCGTCGAGTTGAGCACCAGCGGAATCGACCCGGCGAGACCGCCGTGCCAGACGATGAACCCGGAGTACGCTCCGGCGACGATGATTGGGAAGTCGATGGTGCGAATCTCCTCCGCGATTTTCCGCGCGAAGATGGCACCGACCACGAGGCCGAGGCCCCAGTGGACGAACGACGCGACGGCGGCGACGACCGGGACCAACGCGGCCGCGCTCCGTTCGCTCGACGGAATCGACGCCACGCGCGAAAGAAAGCTATCGACGACGGACGACTGTGCGAGGGCGTACCCCGTCATCAGGATGAGCGTCATCTGCATCGCAAAGGAAAGAAGCCCCCAAAAGCCGCCGTACCAGCCATCGACGAGGATGTTTTCCGCGTGTGTCAGCGTCCCGCCCTGTGGAGCGACGAACGTGAATGCCAACCCGAAGGCTACGAACGAGAGGATGATTGCGAACAGAAACGCGTCCGGAAGATACCGTTCTACGAGTCGTGAACTGCCTTCTGCCATCCGCCTGATTACGTTTGCCATGATTGCGTGTGTGCATCCCTAGCAAACGATTATAAACGTTCGTCAGACGCGTCAGTGGTGAACCTTTCCAAAACATATATCCCTCGACTATTCGAATCGGGGAACTTTTGCACGCCCCCGGACGAGAATCGATATGGACACTTTGGGTGACCTCGTTGCCCGCGAACGGCGGAGCGACGACCCGGCGCTTTCCGTCCCGAACTCACGAGGATACGATTACCACCGACTGTGTACGACGGCGTGGAAGACGGGGAATTTCTTTCGACATCTCGGCGTTCGAGAGGGTGTGACGGTGGCTATCCACGCGACGCCCGCCGCACAGCCCATTCTCGGGTTCTTCGGTGCGGTCCTGCTCGGAGCGAGCGTTCGGTTCGACCCGCCGACGGAAATCGACGGGCGGGTGCTCCTCGCGCCAGCGGAATCGGTCGCGGACTACGAACTCCCGCCGGGCGGACAGTACGTCGCCTACGGCGACCCCGCCCCGGATCCGACGGTCTCGCACTTCGAAACCGACGTGTGGAGCGAGAATCCGGTGTTCCCGGAGACGCCGTTCCCACCCGAGACGCTCGCGCTCTCGGGCGAGCGCGATGCCACCCACGCCGACCTCCTCGATGCGGGGAACGCCGTCGCATCGGACTGGGGCCTCGAATCGGGTGATTCGGTCGCGGTTCGTGCGCCGCTCGCTGACCCGCGGACGGTCGCCGCCGGTATCGTCGCGCCGCTCCTCGTCGGCGGCGAAATCGTCCTCGACGCCGACCGGACCGCCGATTTCGCTGTCGCGGACGCCGCCGCACCCGAGTCGTCGGTTCTCACACCGGGCGAAGTTTCCCTGTAGCGGCCGGACACCGGTCGATTTCTCTTCGACGACCGCAACCACACCGATTACCTGTCCCGCTCACAAACGGGGAGCCATGACCGACGAGTTTTCGCCCATCGGTTTGGGAACGATGGGAATCGACGACCCCGAACGAATCGCCGCCGCCATCGAGATGGGGTATCGCCACCTTGACACCGCACAGATATACGACAACGAAGAAGTGGTCGGCGAGGCCATCGACCGCGCGGACGTTCCGCGTTCGGAGCTGTTCGTCGCCACGAAGGTCTGGGCGGACAGTCTCGCACCCGACGACGTGCTCGAAACGACGGCGGAGAGCCTCGACGAACTCGGCTTGGATACCGTCGACCTCCTCTACGTCCACCGACCGATAGAGGACTACGACCCCGAGGAGACGCTTCCAGCCTTCGACGAACTCCGGGACGACGGGCGAATCCGGCACGTCGGGGTGAGCAACTTTTCCGCCGAGGAAATCGCCGTCGCGCGCGAGGTGCTCGACGCGCCGATATTCGCCCATCAAGTCGAGATGCACCCACTCTACGACCAGTCCGAACTCCTCGCGGACGCGCATCGTCACGACACCCACCTCGTCGCCTACTCGCCGATCGCTCACGGCGAGGTGTTCGACCTCCCCGTCCTGAACGACCTCGCGGAGGACCACGACGCGACGGAAGCACAAATTGCGCTCGCGTGGCTCGTCGAGAAGGGGCGATACCGATTCCTCGTTCGGAGAGCGACGTGCATCTGCGCGAGAACCTCGCGGCCGCGGACATCCGACTCGACGCGGCGGCAGTCGCGCGAATCGACGCTATCGACCGCGAGAAGAAGCTGTTCGAATAGGGGAAGGAGTAATCGGACGTTTCGTCGCGGAACGGGATTCGAATCGGACGATACCGTCCCGAACGCGACCGTTAGACGACTGTACGAGAACGCTTTTCTCGATAGTCGGAATCGAATTCGGTAGCCAATGCCCGTCCGCCCGCACGACCTCGAGTTAGTCGTTAGCCTCGGAATACTGCTCCTCAGCGTGGGGCTAGGGACGTTGACCTACCTGACGTGGCGACGCGAACGCGAGCGACGGTTGGCTATCGTCACCGTTGCGTACGTGCTGTTCGCCCTCCGAGGGCTCGCGGTCGTCCTCGAAGAGACGTTCTTGATGTCGGTACGGCCGGAGCTCATCGACCACCTCTCGTCGTTATTCGTCCTGCTGGGTCTCCTGTTGTTCTTCGTGGCAATCGCACGGGACTGAACATGGACGAGCCCGAACTCGAATCACGGCGCGTCATCTTCGGCGAAATACGGGAGACGCCCGGGATTCACTTCCGTGAACTTCTCCGGCGACACGAGTACGCACAGGGGACGATTCAGTACCACCTCCGATGGCTCGAAGACGAAGGGCTCGTCGAGTCATCTGACGACGGTAACTTCACGCGCTACTACCCGGCCCACTCGTTCGAAGCGGCGGACAAATCGACGATGAACGCGCTTCGCCGGACGTACTCGCGTCGAATTATCGCCCTTCTCGCGTCGGAGGAGCGACTCAGTACCGCGGCCCTGAGCGAACGCGTCGGCAAGTCACGCTCGACCGTCTCGTGGCACCTCTCACGACTCCACGAGGAGGAAATCGTCGAAAAGGAACGCGACGGGCGCACCGTGCTCTACTCGCTTCGGGACCCGGACCAGGTGATGGGCCTCTATGCGACCTATCAAGCGAGTTTCCGCGACCGTCTCCTCGATAAAGTGCTCGACCTGTGGGACGTCTACTGAGTCGGACGGGCCGCGCGGATTCCGCCGAACAGTTTCGAGACGAGCGCGACGCCCACGAAGCCGACCGAGGCGGCGACGAGTTGCCCGAGCAGTCCCGTCATGTCGCTCCCGATAGCGACCGCGTGGATGGTCGCAAACGCGAACCCACCGTAGGCGAGGGCGTGAATCGCTTTCGGGTGCTCGAACCGACGCGGTTCGAGAAACCCCAACACGGCCACGACGACCAACACGACGGCGACGCCGCCGACGCCGACGCCCGCGATGAACAGGGAGAACGGATAGTTCGGCGCGGGGGCGATTCCGTCCACCACCAACCACGCGTCGATGGTCCCGACGACGGCGTGCAGGACCATCATACCGACCGCGAAGACGGCCAGTTCGATGTGCGTCCGTAGCGATAGCCGGTGTATCGCGCCGAACCGCCGCTCCGTGAAGAACACGCCCGTCAACACGGTGAGCCAGAGTGCCGGATAGAGCACCAGCGCCGACGCGCGGTCGAGGTACCAGAGCGCGAGGGTAACGACTTCGTTCATGAGGCGCGGGTCGTCGTCACGACGGTCTGGCAGCCGCTCTGACACGTTCCGGCGGCGTTCGTGTTGCCGCCGCCGCTGCCGCCATCGTACTCCCCCTCATCGTCTTCATCGTACTCGTGGCGCTCGGAGACCGCTCGCCCGCCGTCGGGTGGTTGATACTGCTGTGGATTGGTCGCTTGCGGCGAATGGTCGTTGCCCGTCCCTTGGTATGTCGTCCGATAGGCCATGACTCCGGTCACACAGACGAGCGCGAGGACGACGACGGTCAGCGCGAGCAGCGTTCGGCGGCGTTTACCGGACGTGTTCATCGAATCCCTCCGTTTCGTGGAAGACGCCCTGATGGACGACCAACGCCTCCGCCCCGTCCCAGTCCTCGGCGAGTCGAATCGCGTCCTCGGGTCGGAGCGCGGCGAGCGTGGTGGCGAGCGCGTCGGCTTCCATGCAGTCCCGACGCGCGACGACCGTCACGAGGTCGTTGTGCGACCGGGTACGTTCCTCCTTCGGATTGTAGATGTGCTCTCTCCCGTCGCGGTTGCGGCGGTAGCCGCCTGACGTGGCGACGTTCCACGGCGTCGAGAGCACGCGGAGATTCGTCTCGGTGCCGTACGGACTCTCGATGCCGACCGGTCCGGTCGGCCGTGCGATGTCGCCGCCGCCGTCGACGAATCCCCGGCGGCCCAGCCCCGAGAGTTCGGCGTGCGCCCGGTCCACGATGTATCCCTTGGCGAGACCGTTGCAGTCGAGCGGTCCGTCGGTCGTCACGGTGTCGCCATCGACCGCGACCGACGACGGGTCGAACGTCTCGGAGACGGTGGAACAGTCGCCGCGAATGTACGCCTTCAGTTCGTGTTCGATGGTTCCGTGATGGATGTCGAAGACGCCGTTAGTCCGTTCGTAGTACTCCAGCCCGCGGCGGACGATTCGTGCGACGTGGGCGTTCGTGACGCGCCCCGACCGATTCAGGCGGGCGACCTGGCTCGATTCGTCGAACGCGTCGAGTTGCCGTTCCAACCGGAGCGCGGTGTCCTTCGCCCGCTCGCATGCCAGCTCCGCCCGGACTCCATCCGCGTGTATTCGAAAAGTCGTATCACAACAGTCGAACGACGTGGTGGCTTCGCCAACCGTCGCGTACAGTCGGTGTTTCGGTGTCGAATCCCCCAATCGGGAACGTATCCGAGGGCGATGCATACAACCGAGTTCAAAGGCCGACTCAATAGCGATTCGCGTCCATCTATCGAATGTTCGTCCAATCGTCGAATCGAACGGTCGCCCGTCGAATCGGGCGACCTCAGTTCGCTTCGTCCAATTTTTCGAGCGAATCGGGGTTCTCGATGCTCGACATGTCGCCCAAATCCTCGCCCGTGTAGGCCGCCTCGATGGCCCGGCGAATTATCTTCCCCGACTGGGTTTTCGGGAACTCGTCCACGAAGATGATTTCGCGCGGGCGGAACGGCTTGCCGAGTTCCTCGCCGACCTGTTCGCGGAGGTCCGCACGGAGGTCGTCTCCCGCGTCCACGTCGGGTTCGAGAATGACGTAGGTGACGACGGCCTGTCCGGTCGTGTCGTCAGGGACGCCGACCGCGGCGGCCTGGTTCACCGCGTCGTGGTCCATCAGCGCGCCTTCCACTTCGGCGGGACCGACCTTCCGCCCGGCGACGTTGATGGCGTCGTCGGAGCGGCCGTGCAGGAACCAGAAGCCATCCTCGTCCTTCTGCGCCCAGTCGCCGTGGTTCCACATGTCGTCGAACGTGGACCAGTAGGTGTTCAGATACCGTTCGTCGCCCGACCAGAGCGATTTCGTCATCGACGGACAGGAGTCGCGGGCGACGAGGTAGCCGCGTTCGTGCGTATCGGCGATGGACTCGCCGTTAGCGTTCACGATGTCGATGTCCATGCCGAGTCCCGGTCCGCCGAGCGTGCAGGGTTTGAGCGACTGTATCGGCATCGGCATGAGGAAGCACCCACAGATTTCGGTGCCACCCGAGATGTTGATTATCGGTGCCTCGCTTCCGCCGACGTTCTCGTAGAACCAGAGCCACGATTCGGGGTCCCACGGTTCGCCGGTCGACCCGAGCAGGCGGACCGAGGAGAGGTCGTAGTCGTCCAACCACTCATCACCGTATTGGCGGAGCGCCCGAATCGCGGTCGGCGAGATGCCGAAGACGGTCAGACCGTGGCGGTCTATCATCTCCCAGAAGCGGTCGGGGTCGGGGTAGTCCGGCGCACCTTCATACATGAAGACCGTGCCGCCGAACGCGTGGTTACCGATGAGCGTCCACGGTCCCATCATCCACCCGATGTCGGACACCCAGAAGAACCGGTCCGCGTCCTTGTGGTCGAAGCCGAAGTAAATCTCCTTCGCACACTGCATCAGTTGGCCGGCGTGCGTGTGGACGATGCCCTTCGGTTTGCCCGTCGTTCCCGAGGAGTAGAGGAGCATGGACTCGGCGCTCGCGTCCAGTTCCTTCGTCTCGTACTCGTCGTCCTGTTCGAGGACGGCCTCGTCCCATCGCTCGTCCCGTTCGTCGTCCCATGGAATGTCGTCGCTGCCGAGTCGGTCGTAGACGATGGTGTGTTCGACGTGGCCCGCCTCCTCGATGGCCTCGTCGGCCGTGTTCTTCAGGACGACCTCGCTGCCGCGGCGGTAGAATCCGTCGCCGGTGAACAACACGGAACACTCCGAATCCTCGATGCGAGTCGCGGTGGCGTCGGTACCGAACCCGGAGAAGATGGGGACGGCTATCGCGCCGACCTTGAGGATGCCGTAGAGTATCGAGATGACTTCGGGAACCATCGGCATGTACAGGCCCACCGTATCGCCCGTCTCGATGCCGCGCTCTTCGAGCGCGTTGGCGACCATGTTCGCCTCCCGGTATAGCTCGTGGTACGTGATTTCGCGCACGTCACCCGGTTCGCCCTCCCAGATGCAGGCGACGCGGTTCCGTTCCGGGCTATCGACCTGCGCGTACCGGTCGAGGGTGTTGTGGGCGATGTTGATTTTCCCGCCCGGGTACCAGTCCGAGAACTGCGGCCCCTCGCTGTCGTCCCGAACGGAGTCGTAGTCCTCGTAAAAGTCGATGTCGAGGTAGTCGACCATCTCGTCCCAGAACCAGTCCACTTCGGAGCACGTGCGCTCGATGAGTTCCTCGTAGTCATCGATGTCGTGTTCCTGCATGAACTCCCAGACGTTCGTCGATTCCACGAACTCCCGTGACGGCTCGTGGACGATTTCGTCTACATCCGCGAGTGTATCCATGTCGTGACCTCCATGTGGAAACCGTTGCGCACGCGCCTCAAAATAGTTTATTACATATTCAGGGCAGTTCGCCGCCCGTTAGGTCGAGTCGGGAGACGACTCCCTTGAGATCCGCCGTCTCCTCGATTTCGTCGCGAATTCGCTCGCGCGTCCGCACGTCGCTCGAATTCGCATCGTACGCACGCACGTACTCGGCGCGTGAGTGCTCGTCGAAGGCGTGGCGGATGGCGAAGTAGCCGTCCGGGACGACCGCCCCGCAGACTTTGCACTCCTGGCGTTCGTGCTCCGAAGTCTGGTGGACGATGGCGTCTTCGACGCTGTCGAACCGTTCCCCACAGCCGTCGATGTCACATTCCCAAGCGCTCATCTTCGTGTGTTGATTCTCTAATTCCCATGATATAACTGTTTCTTGCTCGTCAGGCGAGAACGGGTCGAACCGCAGACAGCGACTCGATGGATGCGTCGGCCCGCGGATCGTCCGTCTCAGAAATCCAGATCCCCGTGAATCCGACGGCCTGCGCCGGGAGAACGTCGCGTTCGAGGTCGTCCGCGACGAACGCGTATTCATCGCCGGACAACTCCTGCCGAGCCAGTTCGAAGATTTCCGTGTCGGGTTTGTTCAACCCGACTTCACAGGAGATGATTTCGGCATCGAAGTACTCGGACAGACCGTGACGTCGCAACTTCTCGCGCTGGACGCATCCGACGCCGTTCGTCAGGACGCCGAGCGTGTGGTCGGTTTCGAGGTCCGTGAGCAGTTCGTGCGCGCCGGAAACGAGTTCGGTTCGTTCGAGTTCCGTCTCGATTCGCGCGTCCGCGAACGTCTCGCCGTCGGTCGGGAGGTCGAACTCGGCGCAGATGTCGCTCATCGCGGCCCGATACGGCTCGTCGTCACACGCCAAGAAGTAGTCGAGAAACGCCGTCACGTAGCTATCGTGAAGCCCGTCGCGGTCGGGGATACCCAGACTCTCCCGTGCCGCAACGAACATCTCCTCGAACGACGCCGTGTGACGTACCAGCGTTCCGTCGAGGTCGAAATAACAGGTAGCCATCAAGTGTCGGTATCGAACGGAACGGTTTGTACTTTTGGGAGGAAGTGGGGTGGAAGGGTGGCGAGGCCCCACTACCCGACGAGCATCGAACACGATTGTTCGTTCGATTAACCGAGGGCTTCCGAAACCAGAATCCCTATCGTTCGACACGCGAAACGAACGAGTGTGACCGACCGCGACGAGTTCAGGATAGACATGCACGTCAAAGTGCTAGACGAGAAGGTTGTCCGCCGGGCGAAGCAACGCGGCCTCGACGCCTTGGTGTACGCGCCGCACTTCGTCCGCCTCCCGGAGATTCGTCGACGGACGGAGCGATTCTCCGACGACGACTTGCTCGTCGTGCCCGCACGCGAGGTGTTCACCGGGACGTGGCGAAACCGAAAACACGTCCTTGCCCTCGGACTCGACGAACCCGTCCCGGATTTCATCACGCTTACCGGCGCGATGGCGGAGTTCGAGCGACAGAACGCCGCGGTCTTGATACCTCACCCCGAGTTCTTGAGCGTGGGCGTCTCGGAGGGCGATATTCGCGTCCACAGCGACGTGATTCACGCCGTCGAGACGTACAACCCGAAACACTGGGAGCGACACAACCATCGGGCGAAAGCTATCGTCGAAACCACCGACAAATCCGCGTTCGGGTCGTCGTACGCCCATCTCCGCGGAACCATCGGCGAGGTGTGGACGGCGTTCAACACCCCCGTCGAAACGGAAGCCGAGTTGGTCGAGCAACTCCGGACGGGGAACGTGACGCGCGTCGTCCACCGCACGGGGCGAAGCCACGAACTCCGGCGACGGGTGGAGTTCGCACACCTCGGGTGGGAGAACTCGTGGAAGAAAATCGACCGTCTCGTCCTCTCGGGAATGGAACCGACGCATCCCGACCACGAGGCCTACGATGGACAGTTCGACGATAGCAGCGTTTACTGAAACCTACTGAATCCCGACTGCCGTGAGTCCGGTGTGGACGAGGAACTGCCGATTGACGAAGAGCGCCGCGACGACCAATTCGAAAGCCGTCACCGCCAGCGTAACCATCATCGCGTAGTTGCTACTCACCGAAACGCCGAACGGCGCGCCGAACTCCTTCTCGTACGGATAGAACAGCGCGAGGCCGCGCTTGCTTCCGAGCATGTCGAGAGCGTAGTGGGTGAGGATGCCGATCCAGACGAACTGCAAGTTCCCGAACACCATCGGGAAGACGTAGAACAGCGCGAGCACCGGGAGATTGTGGAGCGTCTTCCGGTGTTTGCCGAACGCGGTATCCACGTCGGGAAAGAGCGCGCCGAGGATGACCGGAACGCCGACCTCGACGATGGTGTAGAACGTGGTCGTGTCCCCCGCCGGATGAAGGACGTATCCGAGACCGATACCGAGAAGTGCCGCGTTCATGACGTGTTCCTTTCGGTTCATTCGGTTGCAGGTCCCACCCCGAACTATCAAGGTTTTCCCTTTCACTCCAGTTCGACGAAGAGGTCGGAGAGGGCCTGTCGCGCTATTTTTGCCTTTATCTCCTGTCTCGACCCGTCGAACTCGTGGCGCGCGACCGACGAATAGCTCTCGCCGCTTCCCCACTCACCGGCGTGGGCGACCCCGATGAAGACGGTTCCAACGGGTTTGTCCTCCGTTCCCCCAGTCGGTCCCGCGATGCCGGTCGTGGCGACGCTCCACGTCGTTCCCGCGGCGTCGCGCACGCCGCGGGCCATCTGCCGGGCGACGGGTTCGCTCACGGCACCGTGTTCGTCCAGCGCCTCGCGCGTGACGCCGACGTGTTCCATCTTCGCATCGTACGAGTAGGTGACGAGTCCCCGGTCGAAGTAGTCGCTTGACCCCGGTACGTCCGTCAACAGCGACCCGATGAGGCCGCCGGTACAGGACTCGGCGGTTGCGACCGTCGCGCCCGACTCGCGGAGCGCGTCTCCAACCCGCTTCTCGATGGCGTCGTCGTTCGTGCTCATGCGGGAGTGGACGGGGCGGGCGAGAAAGAAAGTGCGGGTCGGACCGGCGGATATAGTCGTGGGCGAAAGAAAGACTTGGCAGTGCTGCAATCGTGCGGTATGGACTACGACACGCCGCTGTTCTTTCACGTGATGTCATACGCGACGGACGCCGACCGCGACGTCATCGACATGGTAAGCGGGAATCCCGACTGGGGGTCGCCGCCCGGCATTGCCGAGGGACTTCACGAGTACGCCGACCTCGGCGGGGAGGATTTCCAGTACCCGCCGAGCGAAGGACTGGTCGAACTCCGCGAGGAGATCGCCGCGCGGCGCGACGTCGATGTTTCTCAGGTGGTCGTGACCGCTGGTGGCGGCGAGGCTAACTATCTCGCTATGGCGCGGGCGATGGAGCGCGAAGCGGGCGACGAGTTCATTCTCACCGACCCGGTGTATCCGTACTACCCCGGCAAGACGACGATGCTGGATGCGAAACAGCGCTTCGTCGCCACCGCCGAGGACGGCACGCTCGACCCCGACGACGTTCGAGAGGCGGCGAGCGAGGACACCGCCGGAATCGTCGTCAACTCGCCGAACAACCCGACCGGTGCGGTGTACGACGAGGAGGCGATGCGCGAATTCGTAGAAATCGCCGAGGAGTACGACGCGCTCCTCGTGAGCGACGAGGTGTACGACCACTTCGACTTTTCCGGGAAGTTCACCAGCGCGTTGACGTTCGATTCGGACCACCGCGTCGTCACGAACTCGTTTTCCAAGTCGTTGGCCATCACCGGCTTTCGGGTCGGCTACGCGATTTTCCCGCCGGACCTCGTGGACGTGGCGAAGACGCGCCACATGCTGACGAACGTGGCCGGAAGCAGGCCGTCGCAGTACGCGGTGCTCCACGCGCTCCGCAAGACGACGCGGGAGTACTACGAGGAAAACCGCAGGCTCCTCGAGTCGCGCATCGAGACGTTCACCGACGCGCTCGACGCGGCGGGGGCGGACTACACCACGCCGGACGGTGCCTTCTACGTCATGGCGCGGTTCCCCGACTTCCCCGGCACGCTCTCGAACGTCGAGAAACTCATCGACGAGGCGGGCGTGGCTGGCATGCCCGGCGAAGCCTTCGGCTCCTCGCGCGACGACTGGGTTCGCTTCGCGCTCGTCACCCCCCGCGCCGAAGAGGCGGCCGAACGACTCGCGGACTACTTCAGCGACCGCTGACTCGCCCGATTGGCGCACCCGATTTGGGTTAGGCAGACTGTGGGTTGCGAACCGCCCGGAACTCCGCAACCCGAACTCGTCCACCGAGGTTGGTTTCGGCTTCGTATTTAAATGCTCGTGAGAGGTGGGGGCCGAT